>JALZID010000272.1 GCA_030860485.1 Pseudomonadota bacterium
GGATGATCCCCTCAAAAAGGCCGATCTAGATCCCTGATGCTGCTCCAAAATCGGCCTGGATAGTGAAATCCCTTGTAACATGCCGCGGCAGTATAGGCTTTCACCACAATTTTTAGAGGCTCCCATAACTCACTAGACGCCATGCTGAAGGGGGATGGGCATTGTGCGCATCGACGGGGGCCGCGGGCTATCGGGAGCGGTCTTGATCGCGCTCCTTAGCACCGCTAGCGGGGTACGTGCCCAGGGCTGCGAGCCTTGGGTGGCCAGGATCATTTCCGTACAGGGGCCGGTCGTGGTCGAGCGCTCTGGCGCACCACGCGCGCAGGCGGCGGGCCTCGACGATACCGTCTGCCCCGGAGACCGCGTGCGTGTCGGGGCACTCGGGCGCGCCGCCGTTCAGCTCGCCAATGAGGCGGGGACCCCGATCCGCCTGGACGAAGGGACGACGCTCATATTTCCACTCCCCGAGCCCGAGAAGTCATTCCTATTGAAGCTCATCGAGGGCGTGGTGCATGTCCTGAGCCGAGACCCGCAGGCCCTGACGATCGAGACGCCCATCGCCAGGGCTTATGTCGAAGGCACGGAGTTCCTGCTGGGGGTCTCGAAGTCCGAGGCCGCGCTGTGGGTGTTCGAAGGGCAGGTCCGAGTTTCGAATCCCCAGGGCCAATTGCAGGTCCGGAGCGGGGAGGGGGCGCTGGCCCGTCCGGGTCAGGCCCCAGAACGGCGCGTGGTGGTGAAACCACGCGAGGCGGTTGAATGGGCCTTGTACTACCCGCCACTCGTCGATCCGCGGCCCGAGTCGTATCCGCCGGCGTTGCGGGCGGCATTATCCGCCTATCGAGCCAACGATCTCCCCGCGGCCTTCGCCGCATTGGAGCGAGTTCCGACGCGGGACCGCGACGGGCATTATCTTCTGCTGCGGGCCGGGTTGCTGTTGAGCGTCGGCCGGGTCGCGAAGGCCGAGGCCGATCTCGCCGAGGCCGAGCGGGCCGGCCCCAAGTCGGGCGGGGCGGCCGCCCTGCGCTCGGTCATCGCCTTGGTGCGCGACCGGAAGGACGAGGCCTTGCGCCTGGCCGAGACCGGGTCCGGCTTAGACCCCGACTCCCCCCTTCCCCAGGCCGCGCTGTCCTATGCCCATCAGGGCCGCTTCGAGATCGAAAAGGCCCTGGAACATGCCCGGCGCGCGGTGGAGTTGGCGCTCGAGGACGCGCTCCTCTGGGCACGCGTGTCCGAGCTCGAGCTGTCACGGGGCGATCTCGATGCCGCCCTCGAAGCCGCGAAGAAGGCCGAGACCCTGAGCCCCGCCCTGGCCCGCACCCAGACCGTGCTGGGCTTCGCCTATCTGACCCGCATCGAGGTTGCTAAGGCCAAGACGGCCTTCGAGCGCGCCATCCAGGGCGACCCCGCCGATCCCTTGCCGCGCCTCGGGATGGGGCTCGCGAAGATCCGGGACGGAGATCTGGACGAGGGCACCCGCGAGATCGAGACCGCCGCCTCCCTAGACCCCAACAACTCGCTGATCCGCAGCTACCTCGGCAAGGCCTACTACGAGCAGAAACGCGACGGTCTCGCATCGAGCGAGTATGAGCAAGCGAAGCTTCTCGATCCCAAGGATCCGACACCCTGGTTTTACGACGCCATCGAAAAGCAGACCACCAATCGGCCGGTGGAGGCCCTGCACGACTTGCAACGGGCTATTGAGCTAAACGACAACCGCGCGGTGTATCGATCGAAGCTCTTGCTCGATGAGGACCTCGCAGCGCGTAGCGCCAACCTCGCAAGGATCTACGATGACCTCGGATTTCAGCAGCGAGCGCGGGTCGAGGCGTGGAAATCGGTCACCGCCGATCCGAGTAGCTTTTCGGCGCATCGCTTTCTTGCCGATTCATACAGCACACTACAACGCCACGAGATCGCTCGTGTCAGCGAGCTCCTTCAATCGCAGTTGCTGCAGCCGCTCAACATCACGCCGCTGCAACCGGAGCTCGCGGTCGCGAATCTGGCGATCCTGCAAGGCGCCGGCCCATCTAGCCTGTCGTATTATGAATATAATCCGCTATTCACCCGCAACGGTATCGGGCTGCAAACCAATGTCCTCGTCGGGAACAACGACACGGTAGCCGATAACTTCGTCGTATCCGGCATCCACGGCCAATTCTCAGGCAGCGTAGGACAATTCCACTACGAAACCGACGGTTTTCGTCCGAACAACGACCTCGAGAACGATGTCTACAACGCGTTCGGCCAGGTGACGGTGACGCCCGAACTGAGTCTGCAAGCGGAGCTACGGCGCAGCGAGCAGGAAGCCGGCGACGTCGATATCACCCTGAACGGGCTCGACCCGAGCTTCCGCCAGGAGAACAAGCAGGATTCTGCCCGAATCGGTGCCCATTACCAACCAACGGATGATCACGATTTCTTGGCTTCGTTCATCTACAGCGACAGTGAGTTCATAACGGATCAGAATTTCGATGATTCGGGCGACTCGGTAGACGATATTGCCTTCCACTCGGCGGACCCTATAGAGGGCTCATAGGTAAGATCTTATAACTATATGAGTTATAAAGATAACAAATGCGTGGAACTTTTAGGGCTCCACCCGATCTGATCAACTTTATCGGCAAATCAAGATGATCGGGGAGGGGAGGATGGAAC
>JALZID010000273.1 GCA_030860485.1 Pseudomonadota bacterium
TCGGCACCCCGGCGCTGCCTACCCGAGGGTCTGCGGGACCACGAGTGTAACCCCTGGTTCCCTCATTCACCAGCCTCCCTCTCACCAGAAACCCTGGGTCAAATTGACAAGGGCTGGTCCAGCGTGGATCATGGCGCCAAGCCTCGAACCGGTGGCCGTGAGCGACGAGCACGCCTATGAAAAGGACCTATCAACCGAGCACGATCAAGCGCAAGCGCCGGTGTGGTTTTCGCGCGCGCATGGCGACCAAGGCGGGGCAGAGGATCTTGAGGGCGAGGCGCGCCAAGGGCCGCAAGCGCTTGAGCGTCTGAGGGGGACACGCGACGAGCCGGGCGCCACTTTCCCACGCGCCTGTCGGCTCAGGACAAAAGCGGATTTCGGGGCGGTTTTCCGATCGTCGATCCACCACTCGGATAAGCAGGTACGGGTGCTGGCGCTCCGCAACGGGTTGAGAAGGGCGCGGCTCGGGCTCTCTCTTCCGCGCCGCGAGATCCGCCACGCGGTCGATAGAAACCGGCTGAAACGGCTGGCGCGGGAGAGTTTCCGTCATTGGAAGACTCCCTTGAGCGGATGGGATATCGTCGTCATCGCCCGTCGCTCCGCCGGTCAGTCGAGCAATGCACGATTCCTGATTTCGCTGGAGAGATCGTGGCGCGGCCTCGGTGCCATATCCGCGTCGCGGTGATCCTGCTTTGTGACGGCCCTTGTAATAGCCCTTTGCGATCGCCTTTTGTGATCGCTCCTTGTGATTATGATCCCCCTCGCGTCCGTCATTCAATGGTACAACCGCTACCTGAGCCCGCTCCTGGGTCGCCGCTGCCGTTTCGTCCCCAGTTGTTCGCAATACACCGCCGAAGCGCTCCGGACGCATGGCTTGGGCCGGGGGCTCTTGCTCGGCATTCGGCGTATCGCTTCCTGTCACCCGTGGAACCCGGGCGGGTACGATCCCGTTCCAGGTCGTGAGGATGATCGTTGATGGATAATATCAGGCTCATACTGCTGACCGCCCTGTGCCTTGTGGTCTTGCTGATCTGGCAAGCCTGGCAGAAAGACTACGGGACAGCGAAAGCCCCCACCGCTTCGACACAACCCTCCCCTGACGGTCCCGACAAAGAGCGCTCCGATGTGCCCGCCGCACCCACGCCGGCTGCCACGCCACCGGGTACCACGGATGCGCCCCTGTCCGATCCGGCCCAGTTGATCCATGTCCGCACGGACGTGCTCGATGTCGTCATCAACAAGCAAGGGGCGGTCATGGAGCAGGCCAAGCTACCTACCTATCCGGTGGCGGCCGATAGCCCGAACCAACCCTTCGTGCTCCTGCAGAATACCCCCGAACGCTATTTCGTCGCTCAGGGCGGGTTTCGCAGCAACCAACCGGCCCCGGATCACCACGCGCTGTACGAGGCGGAGGCGAGCGAGTATGCGCTGAGAGAAGGCGAGGATCAGCTCGAGGTCACCTTACAGTGGCGTTCTCCGGAGGGTCCGCAAGTCAGCAAGGTATTCACCTTCCGCCGTGGCACCTTCCTGGTCCATCTCCGTTACGAGATCAAGAACGAAGGCACGGAACCCTGGTCCGGGCGGATGTATTCGCAGCTTCAAAGAAACACCGCCACGGAGAGCGGCGGCATGATTTACACCTATACCGGTGTTGCCGTCTCAAGCCCCGAGAAGCGCTACGAAAAGATCGATTACGACGATTTGGTGGAGGTTCCGATCGACAGAGACATCGCTGGCGCCTGGGCGGCTATCCTTCAGCACTATTTTCTGGCCGCCCTGATACCGGATCCCAAGACCCCCTACCATTATTATTCGCTAGTCCCCAAGGACAGCGATCGCTATGTGGTCGGGATGCTGGGACCGGAGTTACAGGTGCCGACCGGGGGCGAAGCCGTCACCGGTATCGACCTCTATGTCGGGCCCAAGCTCCAACACGTCCTGGAAGGGCTGGCGCCCGGATTGGAGCTGACCGTCGACTATGGTGTCCTATGGTTCTTCGGGAAACCGATCTTCTGGTTATTGGAGAAGCTGCATCGCTTGACCGGGAACTGGGGTTGGGCCATCGTCTTGGTCACGGTCCTCGTCAAACTGTTGTTCTACCACCTCTCGGCCATGAGCTATCGATCCATGGCCAAGATGAAGAAGCTCACCCCGCGCATGACCGCCCTCCGCGAACGCTACGGGGACGATAAGATGGCCATGAATCAGGCCCTCATGGAGATGTACAAGGAAGAGAAGGTGAACCCCTTCGGTGGCTGTCTCCCTATCCTCGTGCAGATCCCGGTGTTCATCGCCTTGTACTGGGTGCTGCTCGAGAGCGTCGAGTTGCGCCAGGCGAGCTGGTTCTGGATCAAGGACCTCTCGACTCCGGACCCTTATTTCGTGCTGCCCCTCCTTATGGGCGCGACCATGGTGATCCAGTACAAGCTCAACCCGACGCCTACCGATCCGATCCAACAACGCATCATGCAGACCTTGCCGGTGGTGTTCTGCGTCTTTTTCGCCTTCTTCCCCGCCGGACTGGTCCTGTACTGGCTGGCCAACAACGTCCTGTCCATTGCCCAACAATGGATGATCAACCGCCAGTATGGTGAAAGCCCTGCGCCGGCCGGCGCCCGATCCTGAGCCCCACGGCGCGCGTGTGCGCCTATGCGCGCTGACCTCGACACCATTGTGGCCGTGGCAACCCCGGCAGGGCGTGGTGCCATTGGCGTCGTCAGGGTCTCCGGCTCCCTGGTCCGGAGCATCGCGAGGCGGATCACGGGCGGCACGTTGACCCCGCGGCGGATCAGCCACCGTGTCTTTCGCGATGATGGCGGTCAACCCCTGGACCAGGGGCTCGCGTTTTTCTTGGAGGGCCCTCATTCCTTCACCGGCGAGGATATCCTGGAGCTACAGGGTCACGGCAGCCCGATCGTCATGGGTCTCCTCCTGGATCGCGTCTGCGCCCTCGGCGCTCGGCTGGCCAGGCCCGGCGAGTTCTCCGAACGGGCGTTCCTGAACGGCAAGATCGATCTGGCTCAGGCCGAAGCCGTGGCGGACCTGATCGGTAGCCTCACCACGCGAGCGGCCCAGGGCGCACTCCACGCACTGCAGGGGGAATTCTCGCTGCGGGTGCGGCAGGTGTTGGAGGCCCTCATCGGGCTTCGTGCGCGGATCGAGGGAGCCCTGGACTTCTCCGAAGAAGACGTGGCGAGCTTCGGTAGCGGGGCCTTGGAGGATACGCTGTCCGAGATCTTGACAGGGATAGAGCGTCTCATGGCCGATGCCCACCGGGGTCAGGTCTTGAGGGACGGGGCGCGGGTCGCCATCGCCGGCCGCCCCAACGTCGGGAAATCCAGCCTCTTGAATCGGCTGGCGCGCCGCGAGTGCGCGATAGTGACCGAGTATCCCGGCACGACGCGCGATGCCATCCATGTCCAGCTCGACATAGACGGCCTCGCGGTAGAGCTTTTCGATACCGCCGGGATGCGCGAGACCGAAGACCCCATCGAACAGGAAGGGATCCGTCGGACCGAAGCGGTGGTGCAGGGCGCCGATCACGTCTTGTGGATGAGCGATGCTGCGGACTCGACAGAGGATCCGGGGACGGCAGCGAGGGCACTCGGGGAGGTTTGCCGGGTGACCGAGGTCCACAACAAGATCGACCTCGTGGGGAGGGCGCCCTGTCTCGAGCACGGTCCGGCATACCCGCACGTCTACCTGTCCGCCAAGACCGGTGCCGGGCTGCCCCTCCTGGAGCGCCACCTTCGGGAGGCCGCGGGGCTCTGCGATGTCGGAACAGGAGGTTTCAGTGCACGGCGGCGCCACGTCGGGGCCCTCGGCCGGGCACGCGACGCCCTGCGAGACGCCCGTGACGCCGCCGAAGCCTGCGCCGGGGAAGAGATTATCGCCGAGCATCTACGCATGGCTCAGCGCGATCTCTCCGAGATCACGGGCGAGTTCACCAGCGAGGAGCTCCTCGGTGAGATCTTTTCCACGTTTTGTATCGGCAAATAGCCTGGACAACCGATTCACGGAGATTTCGGCAAGAGGAGGCCCGACCGATGATCGGTTCGGGACCGACATAAGCGCCAAGGCGAACGGCTGGCGCGACGACGAGACGCACCGGCGGTCGACCCCGGAGGAGCTTGAAGCGCGGACGGAGGGCGAACAGATGTAATTTCTTTATTCAACAACCGGTTCAATCTCTTTTAAGGTCACAGCAAGTGTTTCTTTGATTTGCTCACTGTGGAATGGCTTATTCTGGAGCAAGTCCTTATGTAATCTTTCTAGAGACACGCTGTCGCGTATTTGTCTAAACCACCTTTCCACAAGCGGGGTCGCTTCGCGAGGGGCTTGTTTGGCCCATTCAAGCAGGGCCTCGGTAGCTTCGGGTCTACCCATGGCAGCCAAGGCGTCGCCGCTGGCTATGAATACGACATCCTTTAGATCAGCATGTGTTAATTCCTTGGCTAAAATCGGCACTACCTCCGGATTTCGGATCTTTCTCAGCGCCCGCAAAGCGGCAAGTGCAGGTAAGTTCTTGCCTTTTTCTACCTCCGTTACCGTCGGATGGCTGTTGGCCACCGCCCTCAGCAGCAATGTGGCGCCGCGTTCGGACCCCGCGTTCGCAATGCCTGTTGCCACAGTTAGGAGTAACTCCCAGTCACCTGGCCGCTGATTCCAAATGTCTTCCAAGACGGGTGATAATTCAGGATGGAAACGCGCATCCCAGCGATTATTGGTCATCTTGAGAATGCTCTCCAAAAGCAGCCTTTGTAAGGCAGACGCTTGGCTACTCACGGCCTCGTTCAATACAACTTTCAATGCCTCTGAGGTAGCCGTCTCAGTAAGCAAATCAACAACCCACCTTTTCTGGTCTATCGATAGTGAAGATTCTCTCAATACCTCGGCGATACTGGGATAAATCTCTTCATTTCCAGCTTGACGCAGCTCATGGGCCAAGGCATAGGTGGCCATTTCTAGCTGAGTCACTTGGTGGTTGTTCAATAGCTGCTGCCAATAGCTCCACAGAGAGTCGGCGGGTTGTTCCACCAGCTGGTCAAAATGCTGTTGACGCGCCTTCACACTATTGAACGCGGCAGAGGGTTGACCACCTCGGCGCGCGGGCGTTTCTCGTTCATCGCCCCGATCTGCGGGAGAGTGTGGTTTTAATCCTTCTAAAACAGGATCAAAGGCAGGGCCATAAGGGGAACCTGTTTGCGGAGGTGATAAAGGCGAGACGGACGCTGGCGGAGCTTCTTCCGCAAGGTAAAGCCACACCATCGTCGCGAATAGGCTGGCGATACCAAGCAGGAACCCCAACTTTTTCACTCGCAGGCCCTTATTGGCCGGTCCACCACGAACCTATCATGGCAGCAAGCACTGCGGAGATATGCGCTTCCTGTTCCGTTTCTTGGGTATGTATTATTCCGCTATCCACCTGAAGGCGATGAAGCTTTGTAGGCTCACCGGAAAAACCTGGAAGGCTGAAATATCGTTGGGTTGCCACCGGGAGGACACCATCGCCCGAGTATTGGCTAGGCGGATTGTCACCCAGCATAAACCTTTCGGCCTCACTTGACACCTGGTCGCAAATACCGTCTCCAAAAACAGAATATTCGTCGAATACGGGGATGTCTGTCTTTAGGATCCCCAGATCGAGTCCGCTGTACACGATCTGACCGTATTGGATAGCGGCGGGAAGTAGGGGAATACCTCGGTTTAATTTATCGATCGCGGGGGAATCATCGGCTAAATCCGATATAGTGGGCCGACGTACATCAAGCGGGGTAGGATTCTCTATACGAATTAGACCAACTCTGCACCTCCTCTTGCCTCTCAAAAAGTCGACCACCTTCCAATCAGCCTGACAGCAAGTCTCTCGGGGATGAGCCTCTAAGTACTTGTAAATACGGCCAAGCCGACTTCCTCTGTGCGGAGCCCCTGTGGTCAACAAACCGACCACGCTCGCCTTTGCCGGAAAGCCGGCTTGTTGTTGCAGGAAAGCGCGCGCTGCCAGGCCACCGCGGCTGTGGGCAACCAATACAGTCTCAGCATTGCCATGCCTGTCCAAAATACCGCCTACCGCACGCCTCACTTCTCGACGTAGATCCCTAAAGCTCGAGAAGTCTCCTGAGGAAGAAGAGGTTGCTTTTATCCCCTCTAGCCCAACCCGGCCCGAGCTCAAATCAAAGCTCCCAAATCTTACCCGATAACACAGCACGCCTTGTGGATTAGGGGTGGAGTTATCTGTGAGAACCCCATTTGCGATGATGGCACAGCTATTGTTAAACCTAAGTGCGACAAAGTCGTTCCAGGTATCAGGGCTGGAATTCATCCCGTGGAGTAGGAGCAATACTTTGGCTGATTCCTGCGCTGTCGCTGCCTGTGTACCGATGATAAATACCAAAGCTAATAGTCCCACTACTCTTACTGAGAGGCCCGTATTCTTGACTTGTAGAGTGTTCATGATCGCACGGATCCAATTAAAACTGATGTATGAGGGGGCAAGTTTCAGCGTTAGTTGAACACTTGTTTGACATCGACGTGACAAAGTTTCAGCGTTAATTGAACGCTCATGGCTTCCCCTGAAATGGTTTGTTGGGACGAAGGTAAGGTACCTCGCGAA
>JALZID010000274.1 GCA_030860485.1 Pseudomonadota bacterium
CCACCTCGATGCCGTGATCACACAGTTGCATGTGGGGTTGCCACGTTTGGCGGACGATCATAACCGGGTGCGCGGCATAACGGCGTGGCCGTGGATAGTTAGTATCAACTTGAACGTACATTAGAATGAGCGCCCCCGACGCGGCCGGACCGGTCCTGCGCGGTGCTTTCGAGCGCGTCGTCATCGACCCGCCGCGCGCAGGGCGCTGGGGCCCATCCAGGAACTGAATCTGAGTGCGGTGCCGCGCCTCGTCTATGTATCCTGCCATCCGGCGACCTTGGCCCGCGATGCCAAGGTCCTATGCGCCCAACACGGTTTCCGCCTCGAGGCCGCCGGGGTATTCGATATGTTCCCGCACACGAGCCACATCGAAGCCCTGGTCTTGTTCGTACGTGGCTACCCCGTCACGTAGCCCCGCTATAATGGCGGTGCCGGCCGTATCGGAGGAGGTAACGCCATGGCAATCGAAGACGAGGGCACACGCACCGAGCTCGAAGCCGCCGCGTTCCGGCGGCTCGTGGAACATCTGCGTACCCACAACGAGGTCCAGAACATCGACCTCATGACCCTCGCGGGTTTTTGCCGCAATTGTCTATCCAAGTGGTACTGCGCGGCGGCCGAGGAACGCGGGGTGGCGCTGAGCGAGGACGAGGCACGCGAGATCATCTATGGCATGCCGTACCGCGAATGGAAGGCCAGATTCCAGAAATAGCGGGTGTTCACAGCGCACCCCAAATTTAATTAGGATTCTGGCGGGCGCAGGCTCACGAATTCCTCGGCCACCGTCGGGTGGATGCCGAGCGTGGCATCGAACACAGACTTGGTGACCCCGGCGCGGATGGCGATCGCGATCCCCTGGATGATGTCCGCGGCCTCGGGGCCGACCAGGTGGGCGGCCAGGACGCGATCGCTCGTGCGTTCCACGATAAGCTTCAAGAAGGCCTTTTCCCCGCGCCCCGTGAGGGCGTGTTGCAGGGGCGTGAAGCTGCGTTTGAAGACCTCTATCGCGGCATGGCGCTCGCGCGCCACGGCCTCCGTCGGCCCCACGGCCGCGAGGACCGGCTGGCTGAAGACCGCGGTCGGGACGCCCTCGTAATCCAGCTCCCGCGCGCCCTGGCCGAACAGGTGATGCGCCACGACCGTCCCCTCGGCCAGGGCCACGGGGGTCAGCCGCACCCGGTCGATCACGTCGCCGATGGCATATACCGACGGCACCGAGGTGCCGTAGTTCGCATCTACCGCAATGGCCCCGCGCTCGGTGCGGGCGACGCCCACCTGTTCGAGCCCCAGATCCGCGACGGCGGCGGCACGGCCGGTGGCGAACATCACCCGGTCCGCCTCGATGCGCTGCCCGTCCGACAGGAGCACGTGCAGACCGGGTCCCAGGGATCGGATCTCCCGCACCACGGTATCGAAGCGTAAGTCGACGCCCTTCTTTTTCGTTTCCTCGGCCAGGAAGGCGCATGCCTCATCGTCGAACCCTCGCAGCAACCGGGGCCCGCGGTGCACGAGGGTGGTCTTGGCGCCGAGTCCATGGAAGATCCCGGCGAATTCGACCGCGACATAGCCGCCGCCCACGATCACCACGCGTCCCGGCAAGGACGGCAGCGACAGCGCCTCGTTGGACGTGATGGCGTGTTCGCGCCCGGGGATATCCGGGACCTCGGGCCAGGCACCGGTGGCGATGAGGATGTAACGGGCGCTATGACGCGCCTCGCCGATCGCGACGGTATGTGCATCGACCAGCACGGCGCGACCCTCGATCGGAGTCACGCCGTGCTCCCGCAAGAGGCCCTCGTAGAAGTCCCTCAGGCGCGCCACATAACGATCCTTGTTGGCCACCAGCCGGCCCATGTCGAAACCCTGTGGCTCGCACGCGAAACCGTAGCCGCGCGCGTCCTCCATGCCTTCGCGGCAGTGTGCGGCGTAGACCAAGAGCTTCTTCGGTACACAACCGACGTTGACGCAGGTGCCGCCGAAGTAGCGCTCCTCGGCGATCGCGACCCGAGCCCCGAGCGTCGCGGCCGCGCGCGCCGCCCGTAGCCCCCCGGAGCCCGCGCCGATCACGAACAGGTCGTAGTCTTGTGTCATTCAGGCGCCAGAGCGCTGCCGCTAGGATGGGTAGGAATCTCCCGTCCATGACCGTACCTGCCTGTCCCGATCCGCACGCCACGCGCCTCCTACGCCGCGCCACGTACGCGTCGGTCGCCGTCCGGCCCCGATCCGCCTGCACTACGTCGGGGAGGTACTGGTCATTCTCCGCATCATCGCTGCGCTCTGCCTTGACACGCTCCTTGGCTGGCCCGCGGCCGATCCGACCCTCGCCATGGTAATCACGGTTTACCTGCTCTACAACGGCGTTCGGCTCGCGGATCCGGCGGGCATCGCCGCGACCCGGCTGAACAGCTAGCCCGCATGGCGCAAGGGGGCGACGGTGCCTGTGGTCGCCCCCGCCGCGGCGCGGCTCCACCGGCGCTCGTGAGACATCCGCGGGTCCAAGACGTAACTCTCGTATGAGCAAACACCTACCGTCTCACCGGGTGCCGTAATCTACATATGGCCTGTCCTTTGCATCCGGCGTTGCATGCCCAACCACGCGACCGACGATCGGCTGGAACGAGGAGCTAACTCGATGGACAGAGGACAGAGACACAAGACGCAGACCGCCTGTTGCGCGCTCGCCCTGCTGTTGCTGGCCGCACCCGCGCCAGCGGAACGGGCAACCGAGCAAGGAGAGGTGGTCGAGCTGCACACGGATCAGGCCCACGGAAAGGCGACGGAGGGCATCGGGATGGATCCCACGAGAGGCAAGGTGGGGTCCTCCCTTCTTGCGGTCTATCAGGAGTATCGAGCGCATCAGAAGCTGCGCCGCGCCGGGCCCATCGGGGACGGCCCAGCCTTCGGACCCAGCGACGGGCTCGCTCGAGTCCAGGACGGCTACGTGGAGATCGAGGCCATCGCCGCGTTCGACGGTGGCGGCCTGGTCACCGATCTCGAAGAGATGGGCATGCACGACTCGATGGTGCTCGGGCGCCTGGTATCCGGGCAGTTCCCCATCGCCAAGATCGAAGGGCTGGCCGACATACCGAGCCTCCAGTTCGCACGTCCGTCATATACGGTGACCAACGCGGGTTCCATCACGACCGAAGGCAACCGCGCCATCCTGGCCGATGTGGCCCGCACGGACGTCGGAGTCACCGGCAGCGGTGTGACGGTGGGCGTGATCTCCGGCACCTACAACTGCCTGAACGGTGCCGAGGCGGTCAAAGACTCTGGTGATCTGCCCCGCTCCATCAACGTGATCGAGTCACCCAAGCAGGATGAACGGTGTGGTGTCAAGGACGACGAGGGAATGACACCCTGATGGGGAACCATGGACGGGATGTGCTGAAGGGTGGTCGTAGCAGGGACCGGTTGGATGGCGGCCCAGGGACGGACGTCTGCAAGGGAAAGCACAAGCGCCGGTGCGAGCGATGACAGGAGTTCAGGGAAGCGGTATGTCCCGCTGACCCTCGCACCGGATTTAAGGGACCCGGCCCCGCCTCGAGCGGGGCCTTTTTTTTAAGGGAGGCCGTTCGCAGAGACGCGATGCGCGCGGGTGTTATGGAGGGCCGCGGAAATACCCGTAGAGCGTCGTCAGGCCGCCGATGAGGGCGAGCCCCGCGATGTAGAGGTCGGTCGCGCCTTCTTCGACGTCGATGCACATATCCTGATTCTCCGTCGGGCTCACGTAGTCCCAGAAGCCGAGGTAGGCCGCGAACAAGGATATTGCGGCCCCCACGGCGACGAGGCTCGGGAGCGGATGCGATCTCGGGTGGCGTGCGGGCATGGCGGTCACTCCCATTGGCACCAAAAGTAATGTTCACCGACAAGGTTCATTGCCCAGTAGGCAGTCAAGCCCGACTGGTAGTCAAGCTCGACAGGTCATCAAGCCCGCTGCGGCGTCCCGCGAGGGGCGGGCCCGTCGGGTCTGGCGCGGCTGCCGGCGGAGACGCCCGGTGTGGATAGCGACGGGCTATCTTGCGATAATGGCGCGGTCCCGAAGGCGTGCGTGACGAGGAAACGCCATACACGGGTGAAATGCCCTTTCGAAGAAGTGATCGCGGCGGATGCCACCCCCCTGGAATCGGAGGTCGCCGGCCTCATCGTGGAGACGCTCGACCTCAAGATCGAGCCCGCGCACATCGAGCCTGAGGCGCCCTTGTTTGGCGCCGGTCTCGGTCTCGATTCCATCGACGCCTTGGAGCTGTCTCTCGCCATCTCGCGCGCTTATGGTTACCGGTTGCGCTCCGACGACCCCCACATCACCGAGACCTTTTCGTCGCTCAGGGCGCTGTGTAGCGCCATCGCGCGCTGTCGTACCAAGTGAGGCGCATGGTACCCATGAACACACTCCCCTTGCTCGGTCCTGCTGACCTCGATGCGGCAATGGCCTACACGGAGGGCGAGCCGTATACCCGGGCCCAGTTCCTCGCACAGGTCATCGCGCTTGCTAACGAGCTGCCGGACCGGCCCGCGGCCCTCAACCTCGTCCGGGACCGATATCACTTCCTCGTCACCTTCGCGGCCGCCCTGCTGCGCGGGCAGACCACCCTCCTGCCGCCCACCCGGGCACCGACGGCTTTGGCGGGGCTCGCGCAGCGGTACCCCGCGAGTTACTGCCTGACGGACGGACCCGAAACCGTAGAGGCGCTTGCTGCCTTTCACTACCTCCCGGCTGATCGGCCGAGCCAGGAACTGCGCATCCCGGAGATCCCCAGTGATCAGACCGCTGCCGTGGTCTTCACCTCCGGTACCAGCGGCGTGCCGAAAGTGAACCAGAAGACCTGGGAGGCGCTCAGCATCGTGGCCCGCCGCACTGCCGTGCGCTTCGGACTCACCGATCCGCCGGCCGTTACCGTGGTGGCGACCGTACCGCACCACCACATGTTCGGCCTGGAAACCTCGATCATGCTCCCGCTCCAATGCGGGCTCGGCTGTTATGCAGGCAAGCCGTTGTTTCCAGAGGATATTCGCCTCGCCCTCCAAAGGGTACCCGCGCCCCGCGCGCTGGTCACGACGCCCTTGCACCTGCGCGCCTGCCTCATGGAGCGGCCCCCCTTGCCGGCGCTCTGCTTCATCCTGTGTGCGACGGCGCCGCTCGCCCGCACATGGGCCTTGGAGGCCGAGGCGATGTTCGACACCCGCGTCCACGAGATCTACGGCTGTGCCGAGGCCGGGAGCGTCGCGACCCGACGCACGGTGGCGGACCCCACCTGGCAGACGCTCGATGGCATCACGGTGTGCCGGGACGCCGACCAAGACCAACTGGAGGCGAGCTATCTCCCCCGGCGCGTCCCGTTCCCCGATCGCATCACCCCCCTCGGTGCGGGGCGCTTCCTCCTCCACGGACGGCCCGCCGAGGAGGTCAACGTCGGTGGGCGACGCACGACCCTGGCCGATCTCGACCACCAGTTAAACGCCATCGATGGGGTGCGCGATGCGGCGTTCTTCCTGCCACCGGATGGCCAGGCGCTCGTCACCCGACTCGTGGCCTTCGCGGTCGCGCCGGGCAAAGGCCGGGAGGAGGTCATGGCGGAGCTCAGGAAGCGCATCGACCCCGCGTTCCTGCCGAGACCCCTTTACCTCGTCGAGGCCCTGCCGCGCAACGAGACCGGCAAGCTGCCGCGCGAGAGGTTGTCGACCCTGGAAGAGACCTGTCGCAGGCGGTCGATCCATGGGGGCTGACAAGACCTGCGTGATCGATCCCGGTCATCCGGCGATCGCGGGCCATTTCCCCGGTGACCCGGTGGTGCCCGGGGTCGTGATCCTCACGGAGTTAATGGCCGCGGTCCTGGAAGGCACCCGGGAGGGGATCGCCTTCACCGCCGTGCCGCGGGTCAAGTTTCTGTCACCCTTAAGGCCTGGGGAGACCTTCGATCTGCACTGGGAGGGCGTTTCGGATGGGGTGATCGCCTTCACCTGCACGAGCGGTGGGCGGCCCGTCGCCATGGGTCGGCTGGCCTTCCAGCCGAAGCATCGATGAGCCTCGGCTGGCGCAGACAGCGCGAGCGCGGCCATTGGCTGTTATTGGCAACGATCATCGGGATCGCGCTCGGCCTCGGCCGTAGCGCTGCCCGCGCCCTGCTCTATCCGATCGTGTGGTACTTCGTCGTGTTCTCGGGGCCTTCCCGGCGCGCTGCACGGCGCTATCTGGCGCGCGTCCTGGGCCGCCGCCCCGGCCCGTCCGATCTCATTCGGCACTTTTACGCCTTCGCCTCGATCATCCTCGATCGGGTCTACCTATTGACCGGCCAATTCCACCGTTTCAACATCACTACCGAAGGCCTGGAGGTCCTCGCAGCGCGTCTTGGGGAGGGGCAGGGCTGCCTCTTACTCGGCTCGCACCTCGGCTGTTTCGAGGTGGCGCGCGCGTGCGGCCGGGGATATGGGATGGAGGTCAAGCTGGTCATGCACGAGGACAACGCGCCCATGATCCGGGCGGCGCTCGCGCGGCTCAATCCCGAGGCCGTGGCCGATGTGATCCCGGCCGGGACGGCAGAGGCCATGTTGCGAGTTCAGGAGTGCCTGGCCCGGGGCGGGGTGGTGGGAATCCTCGGGGACCGCGTGGTGAACCCGGCGCACATCGTCGAATGCCCGTTCCTCGGCAGGCGCGCGGCCTTCCCGGCCGGCACCTTCCGGCTGGCGAGCCTGCTGGAGGTGCCGGTGGTGTTGTTCTTCGGTCTGTACCTGGGCGGGAACCGCTACGCGATCCACTTCGAGCTCCTGGCCGAGCGCAT
This sequence comes from Pseudomonadota bacterium, assembly GCA_030860485.1. Lineage (NCBI taxonomy): Bacteria > Pseudomonadati > Pseudomonadota > Pseudomonadota bacterium. The sequence goes on from JALZID010000274.1 coordinate 6,780, forward strand.
CGACCGCGCCCGCCCGGACCGCGCCGGTGCCGCTCGCTATTGGACGGAACGCTACGCCGAGCGCCTCGAGCACTACTGTCGAATGGCACCGTATAACTGGTTCAATTTTTACGACTACTGGGGCGAAGAGAATGCGGTCACCACTCGGCCGCGCAGCACTCGCTCGGCTCCCGGCATAGAGCCTGCCGAGATGAGGCGGGTACGTGGCTCGCGGGTGCGGCGGCCGTCACGGTGATGAGCGCCACGCCCGCTCCGGGCCAGGTTCTATCCGACGGCGCCGCGTGGCGACGCGCATGATCGAATGCCGGCCGATGAACCCGCTGCTGGTGTCGCATTACACCCTCACGAGTGCCCTCGGTAGGGGTTGCGAGGTGACCTACGCGGCCTTGCGCGCGCGCCGCTCCGGGCTCTGTCCCTGCGATTTCGAGGACGCGGCCCTCGACACCTGGATCGGCCGGGTCGCCGGGCTGGAAGACGAGCCCCTGCCGGGGGCCTGGCGAGCATTCGATTGCCGCAACAACCGCCTGGCCCTGGTCGGGCTCCGACAGGACGGTTTCGAGTCCGCGGCCCATGCAGCTCGCGAGCGCTACGGCGCCGAGCGCGTGGCCGTGCTGCTCGGGACCTCGACCTCCGGCATCCTGGAGACCGAGAACGCCTACCGGCGGCGCGATCCCGAGTGCGGCGCCCTGCCGGCGGAGTTCATCGAACGCTATCCCTATTGCCACAACACCTTCTCGGTGGCGGCCTTCGTGCGCGGCTACCTCGGGCTTTCCGGACCCGCGGCCGTCATCTCGACGGCATGCTCATCGAGCGCCAAGGTATTCGCCAGCGCCGCACGGCTCATGCGGGCGGGGCTGTGCGACGCCGCCGTGGTGGGCGGGGTGGACAGCCTGTGCCTCACCACCCTGTACGGCTTCTCGGCCCTGGAGCTGACGGCCGCCGGACCGTGCCGGCCGTGCGATGTCGAGCGCGACGGGCTGTCGATCGGGGAAGCCGCGGGCTTTGCGCTCCTCGAGCGGGTGGACCTAGCCGGCAGCGCGGGGGAGGTGGTGCTGCTCGGCTATGGCGAGAGCGGCGATGGGTACCATATGTCCCATCCGCACCCGCAAGGGCTCGGCGCCATTGCGGCCATGGGCGAGGGCCTGGCACGCGCGGGCCTTGCAGCCGGCGACATCGATTACGTCAACCTCCACGGCACCGGTACCCGGGCCAACGACCTCATTGAGGACCGGGCGGTAAGCATCGTCTTCGGCCGCGGCACGCCGTGCAGCTCAACCAAGGGTTGGACCGGTCACACGCTCGGGGCGGCAGGGATCGCCGAGGCGGTGATCGGTGCCCTGTGTCTCAGCCGGGGGCTCATCCCGGGGACCCTGAATACCACCCGCCTTGACCCGGTAATGACGAGTGCGATCCGACTCGACAACGAGGCACGGCCCATCCGCCGGCTGCTCAGCAACATCTTCGGGTTCGGCGGGAACAACTGCAGTCTGGTGTTCGGGCGCCTGTGATCCCCCCGGTGATCGCCTCTTTGGGATCGCTCCACTGTGATTACCCTACTGTGATTGCCCTACTGTGACGGAGGTTCACCTGCGCGGGATTGGCCTCCTGGGTCCGGCCCTTGCCGGCTATACCGACGACAGCCGCGCGCTTCTGGCCGGCCAGCGTCTCCACCGCTTCGAGTCCACTCCGGACCCGGTCGCCCCGCTCCTGCCCCCGAACGAACGCCGCCGGAGCAGCGCCTTGGTGCGCCATGCCCTCGCCGTTGCCGACGAGGCGATGCGCGCGGCTGAGGTCGATGCAGCCGACTTGGTGACCGTGTTCGCCTCCTCCGGTGGCGAGTACGCGATCCTCGATCGGATCTGCGCCGCGCTCGCGAGCCCGGAGCGGGCCGTCTCGCCTACCCTGTTCCACCACTCGGTGCACAATGCCGCGGCTGGTTACTTTGCCATCGCCACCGGGTCGCGGCGCTCCTCGACGGCGCTCGCCGCCTACGATGCGACCTTCGCCGCCGGGCTCATCGAGGCGGCTGCGCAGGTGGCGGCCGAGCCGCACCCGGTGTTGTTCGTGGCCTATGATCTGCCGCCGCCGGAGCCCATGTACCCGGCCAGGCCCTTGTCCGCGCCCTTCGCGCTGGCGCTCGTCCTCGCGCGGCAGAGGACCGCCGCCATGGCACGCCTCCAGGTGGATCTGTGTGGCCGCGACACCCCGGTGACGCGCCTATCCGATCCGTCTCTCGATGCCCTACGCCGCGGCAATCCCGCGGCGCGAGGCCTGCCCTTGCTTACGGCCCTCGGGCGCGGCGCGGCCGAGCGGGTGGTGTTCGAGTACCTGGAGGACCGGCACCTCGCCGTCCGCATCTCGCCATGATGGCCCATTGCGATGTGCGCGCCTATCTGCCTCATGCCGGCGCCATGTGTCTCTTGGAGACCGTGGAGTCCTGCGAAGAGACGCGCATCCGCTGTACGGCGACCTCCCACCTGGACCCGGACAATCCACTGCGGCGCGCGGGGGTCCTATGGGCGATCTGCGGGTTGGAGTACGCCGCCCAGACCATGGCCGTGCACCTCTCTCTGGCATCGGGGCGCCACGGTCAGCCGCGTACCGGTCTCTTGGGCGAGGTCCGGGAACTGAGGCTGGATGCCGGGCGGCTCGATGAGGTCGCGGCCCCGCTGTCGATCGAGGCCAGCCGGATCCTCGATGACGACCGACGCGCGATGTATGGCTTTCGCGTGGCGGCGGGCGGGCGCGAGATCCTCTCCGGACGCGCCTCCGTTTTTCTCGATTTATCCCGCGGGCGTGCGAATAGATCCGGGGGGGCGATGAAACGCGCGCTGGTCACGGGCGCGAGCGGGCCGATCGGCGCGGCCGTCTGCCAAGCGCTGGCGCACAGCGGAATGGAGGTAGTGGTCCATGCCCACCGCCGTGCGGATCGAGCCGCGTTGCTGGCACAGGCGATCCGAGAGGCCGGTGGGGCCGCGAGCAGCGTGGCCTTCGATGTGACCGATCGTGCGGCCGCGGGATCGGCGCTCGCCGCCGTGCTCGACGGCGGTCCCATCCAAGTCCTGGTCAACAATGCCGGGGTCCATGCCGACGCGCCCTTGGCGGGCATGCGCCACGAGCAATGGAACGCCGTCATCGCCGTGTCACTGCACGGGTTTTTCAATGTCACCCAGCCGCTCCTCTTACCGATGATGGCGACGCGCTGGGGGCGGATCGTCTCCATCTCGTCGGTCGCGGGGCGCATCGGCAACCGCGGCCAGGCCAATTACGCCGCCGCCAAGTCGGGGCTGCACGGGGCCTCGCGCTCGCTCGCCTTGGAGCTGGCGTCGCGGGGCGTCACGGTCAACATCGTGGCGCCGGGGATCATCGACTCGCCCGCCACCCAGGACGCCTTCCCCGCAGAGCGGATCGCGGCGTTGGTCCCCATGCAGCGGCCCGGGCGGCCCGACGAGGTCGCGGCGCTGGTCGCCTTCCTGGCCTCCGAACAGGCCGCCTATATCACCGGCCAGGTGATCGGCATCGATGGGGGCATGGCGTGACGCGTGACGGCGATTACTGGGCCGTGATCCCCGTCTATGACGAGGCGCCGACCATACGCGAGGTCGCCTTGCGGACGCTTCGTGAGCTCCCGCGGGTGATCGTCGTCGATGACGGCTCCTGCGACGGGACGGCCGAGGCGCTCACCGGGCTGCCGGTGGTGCTGCTCAGGAACCGCCGCAACCGCGGCAAGGCCATGAGCCTGTGGCGTGGTTTCCGTTATGCCCTGTCGCGCGGGGCGAGAGGGGTCGTGACCCTCGATGGCGATGGCCAGCATGCCCCAGAGGACATCGCCCGGCTGCTCGCCGAGAACCGACGCATGCCGGGACAGTTGCTCATCGGAGCACGCTCCAGACATGCCCGCCGCAGAGCCCCTCTGCGTAGCTGCGCCCGTTACTATGCCAATCGCTTCGCCGACTTCTGGATCTCCTGGGCCGCAGGCTACCCCATAGTGGACAGCCAGTCCGGATTGCGTTTCTATCCCCGAGAGCTACTGGGCAAGGTGAAGGTGCGACATGGGAAGGCGCGGAGTTTCGTGTTCGAGAGCGAGGTCTTGATCGAGGGCGCATGCTTCGGCTTCGAGGCGCGGGCGGTACCGGTAACCGCCCGCCCCCGCCTCGGCCCGAGGCAGAGCCACTTTCGCCCGCTCGTCGACGTCGCCCGTATTACCCGAATGGTCGCGGGCAGGCTCGTGGCACGCCGGCTGTACCTCGGCGGCCTGTATCGATCGCTCCGGCGGCCCGTCCGGCCCATGGACGAACCGAACCACACGCTCGATCCCGACTCGGCGGTGCAGAGCGCTTCGCGCATCGAGTGACCCGCGCCGGCATTGGGCGGAGCCGGCGCTCGGCGCAGTGACTCGTTGAAGCCTTGCCGGCAAAGGCGGAGACCGCTTGGACCCCGAATCCCGAGAGACCGTCACCCGATTGATCCATACCCAGCGCGTCGCCGCCCTCGGCCGGAGCTGGTGGACCCGGACGTCGGGATAGCTTACGCCTTTCGCTTTAAGTTCCTTGAAGATAGCAAGTGCTTTCGCACAGGCCTCGCGCGCAGCGCTCTGTTCCCCTTCCGCCGAGCGTACGATACCGATACGCTCGATCGCGGTCATCCTTTCTGACAGCCGTTGAAGATGGTGCTCATGCGCCTGGCTCAGGCACGTTCCGTGGTGCCTGCTCGGCCCCAGCCTTGGCTTGAGACTGCCAGAATAGTTGCGGTTCCTCGGCGATATGGTTTCGACCCGCTCGACCAGGAGGCGATAGGCGCTGGCCTCAGCTGCGACTACTATAACCAGCACCGTTGCCATAGCGGCTTAAGAGGACAGACTCCGAACGGATATGGGTGCGGCTCTTTTAGAACGACGCTTCGGCCCGTCAGGCCGCCTCTTTGAAGAGGTGACTTGCCATCCGTGAGCGGTGGTTACGCTCTTGCTCTTGGGCCTTATGAAACGCCCAGTAGGCCTCC
>JALZID010000275.1 GCA_030860485.1 Pseudomonadota bacterium
CAGCAGGTAAGGGGTGTCACGATCACAGGGACGGAAATGGCTCATGCGCGCTCGCTCATCGGAACCCTGACCGATCCGATCCCCTCGCGCTTGAAAAGTTCCACGCTAAGTCCGACAGGCTGCTAGAAGAGCTTCTTCGTCTTCCGGCGCGTTAGTTTGTGCTCGCACGACGAGGGTAGGTGCTGTACACAGCAGAACCGTGAGAGACGCGGCGAACAATCCGAAAACGATAACCTTCCGCCCTTGAGGAGGCATAACGGTACAATGTTGTGCATCGGACTTATACAACTTCATGATTCCCCTTTTTAAGGCCCCCCCTCTACGCCTGACTGGGCCCGGCGTTCGACGCTAGGAATAGCGACCCCACGACAGGCTAGCCGCGCTGCTTCTCGCCTGACCGATCATGAGTCACCCAATGACGGCGAGGAGACCCGGCGTAGATAACCCTGTCACATCGTAGCGGGAAGAACGTGCCTTCCGGTTTATTCATCGCATCTATGTAACAGGCAAGCATCCCTACCGAAAAACTCAGGACTGAGTAGTGGGAATACTCCCGGCCGGAGAGCCCCTGGTCGGCGGCAAGCGCGGCGGCTACTGCAGCGATATTCATATGCAAACGCAGCCGGTTGTTAAGCAGTATGTCCTCTACCGCGAATGCTAACTGGACGTAAGGGCCCTGCGAGAAATGTAACTCTTTAGCAAGCGCCATAAGGGGCTCGATGCGTTCATCGGTCCGGGTAATGGGGCGGCCATAGCCGCATATGCTTTTATAGTTGTGCAGTTCTTTTCTGACGACGGCGGTTAGGTCAACGCCTTGATCGAGCTGCGCCTTAGCGCGAAATAGAAAATCAATGGCCCGAATAATGGGGCGTCCACCATAGATCGATGCCTCGGAGACGGCGTTAGCGGCGGATATACCCAAGGCGGCGGTGCTCCTCACAGCCCCGGCCAAGGCGGCCACGCGATTATTCCATAACCTCGGATCCGGATAGCTCGTACAAAGCGTCCAGATACCCTCGAAGAGACGAATTTGATTGTCAGTGAGCAGCCGACCGGTGATGCCGTATAGCAACAAGCCCATCCAGCTACTGTCCTTCAGATCGTGAAACAAATCTTTACCGCGGAACACGACTCGCTCACCAGGGAACCATGCGCCCATTCTCGTGATGAGCCGGTCTTCGCTCTCCAAAAGGTAGTGTGGCCCGCGCATGTCGCTACCCTACAATCCCTACGGTTTCCGTTTTACCGGGATCGTCTTCCAGCACGATACCATCCACGAAAAACGGAAATCGGTGCCACCCGTAGCCTTGCTGCTCAAGGGCGTGGGCGGCTGCGCCGGGTAACCGTAGGAAGAGATAGAGCATCTCTCCTTCATCGATTGTCATACCCAGATCGATCATCGCCGCCGCGGCGACCCCTGTCATTGACAGCGGGGCATCCGCTGCCGCTTCCAGCTCCTCACGGTGCGCTCGCAACCAGGGTAGGGAACAACCCGGACTGAGCCTTGCCAGGCTCGCAAGCGTCTGACGCACCGGCGTGGCGCAGCTCGCGCCATGCGGGTCGAACCCGGGCGCGTGTTCCATGGGGATCCATACATCGGCTCGTTCTTCCTTTGGTGGATCCCGCAGGCGATCCCGCCACGCGGGCGCATTTTCTCCGCACTCCCGCCAATACGCCATCGCGAGGGCTACTTCGTGCGCACCACCTAACTGGCCGGCGCCCACCGCAAGCGCCGCCATCAGGCACGATGCATGAGTCGACCCTCCGGCGCCGGCGCTCATCGCTGCGTTGATGCTCGGCTCGCGTGGCCCTAAGTTGGCCACCGCGATGGCGAGGCCTTCCAAAAGCTTTGTTTGCGAACAACTAGGCCCTTCGTGCTTGAAAAGGAGGTACAGGTATTCAATCCAGGTCGCCTTGCCGAGCAGATCGCCGTACACATCGTAACCGGCGCAGTAACACGCCTTAGCGGCAAACGGGTTATCCGGTTCCTCAAGCTCCTGCCAGAGGCGGCTATGGATCACTTCGGGTTCCTTGCTTATCGGTGCTTTTGCGCTCATTTGACGGCACTCAATGCCCGAACTCGGGTCTTGATCGGGGGGACCTCTTCCACGTCGATGCGCACATCGAGCAAGCTAGGACCGGCCCGCTTGCATAGCGCTTGCACATCTAGTACACGCAGATCTTTTGGTGATCGAATGGTGTACCCTTCCGCGCCCATTGCCCAGGCCAAGGCAGCATAGTCCACCTCCGGTAACTGATAACCGATAGGCTCGGCACAAGCGAGCCGCTGGCCGTGCTTGACCATGCCTAGGGCCCCATCATTGAGAATCACAAAGATCACCGGCAACTTTTCCTCGACGGCAACTGTGATCTCCTGCCCGCTCATGAGCCAACTCCCATCACCGGTGATACACACGACGGGATTTCCTCCCCGCCCAAGCGCGGTGCCTATTGCAGCGCCAATCGCCCAACCCATCGACGCAAACTCCAGAGCCGATCGAAATAGACCGGCGTTTGGGGCACGCTGTCCCGCAATGCGCCGATCGAAGGGATGCAAATAATGGATTGCCCAGGCAAAACTATTTCCCGTATCCGCAAGAAAGCACGTGTGTGGAGGAAACAAAACCGTCAATTCACGCATTAGCCGTTGAGGTTTTATCGGGGTCGCATCGGAGTAGTACTTGCTCTCTCCTTCGAGACGAAACGGCAGCGATGGGCTCGTCTTCCTTTTGCTCTGAATCGTGCCGGGCCCGTGTTCCGTGGTGGGCCGAGTTACGCCAACCGTTTCCGTTGCGATCGTCCGTAGGTGCTTCAGCAAGCGCTCGAAGATCGTAATGATCCGGCCGCGAACGTGCAGCCGTGCCATTGGCGAGCGTGTCAAGTGTCCTTCTACGGACTCGACATGGACCAATCGATCGTTTAGGAGGGAGCTGCAATCCCAGCCATTGCTGGCCCATTCCGTAAAGTTCGTTCCTATGGCAAGGACCGTGTCCACAGCAGGGTCAGTGAGGGCTTCAATCGCACTACTATGCCCTGCAAATCCGATTACTCCGCGAAACAACGGATGATAGGGGCTCACTAAACCCTTTCCGTGCGGTGTCGTAACGATCGAGGCCTGAAGCAACAGGGCCACTTCGAGAATGGTACCGATAGCCTCGCTGCATTCGGTACCGATGACAAGAACCATCTGCTTCGCATTCGAGATCTCATGGCACAGATTATCGACTGCGTTGTTATCCAGTAACGAAGGCCGATTCACCAGGGCCGCCAGATCATAGGAGGGCTCATCTACGGGTGAAGGGCCGCGCAGTATGTCCAGGGGTATGCTAAGATGAACCGGACCGTTAGGGGAGTGATACGCAGTCATGATCGCGGTCACCAGCTTGCGTTCCAGTTGGTCGGCGTGCGAAACCAAGGTGTTGTAGCGGGTGCAATGATGGAACATTCCGACCGTGTTCACACCCGTGCAAGAAGACTCTTGGAACGCACCACGACCGAAGTTGGCGAGTGCGGTTTGCGCCGTGATGATCAGCATCGGGATCTGGTTTTCGTAGGCGGAGCAGACGCCGGTGATGAGATTGGTCGCGCCGGGTCCCGTGGTCGAGCAGCAAACGCCCAGCTTGCCCGTTTGCCGTGTATAACCGTCCGCCATGAATCCGGCGCCAGTTTCGTGACGTGCTAAAATGGGGCGTGGCCCGCCGTGTCGTGCACTGCGAGCTAATGCGTTGTAGAGTGGCTCAATCGCTCCTCCCGGGATGCCGAACACGTACTCGACCGACAATTGCTGCAGGTAGGCGACCAGCAAATCGCCTAGCTCGATATGGCTGGCAACGGACTGTCTCCGTGCCGCATGGCTACTCGTCTTCAGCCCCATGGGCGCATGCTCCCCGCGTCGTTGTGAAGTCGGCCCTTGTCGGTCGCCTTCCTCGCATCGCATCGCCGAGCGAGCCAGGTCGCGTGACTTCTTGAACGTACCGGTAACTATTTTTCTAGCTGCGCTACGAAACCACCGGGTACCCGCCAAAGGGTGCGCTGCAGAGGCAATAGTGGGGCCACTTCGCCAGCGGCGCGCTTATTGAGCGGTATTCGTGAAGTAACGGCAAATTCCCGATACCGTGACGGCCGGGAACGCGTTGTAACCAGTATTGAGTGACCGTAGCACCACCTGGCGCTGACAACAAATTGACACCGAGGATGATCGTGAACAACGAAAATCGTGCCAAGCCGCCCCGCATTCCGAATGAGCCAAAACAGGTTGTCACATTCACAATCCTCGCGGCACTGAGTAGTTTGGTTGCCGCGACCATTGGGGCGAGTAGCCTAGCGTTGGCTGGCGCCATTCCCTGGGCTAACTATGCATTTAGCTGGGCGACGTGGTGGTTAGGGGACGTGACTGGGATACTCACGGTCGCGCCGCTACTGCTAGTTGTCGGCTACAGGGTTCTGCCAGGACAACGCCAGAACCGTTTGCTTTTCGTATGGATAAATGGGGGAGTCGGACTATCGCTCATCGCGTGCTACGACGTCTGGAACCTGGGCGACCAAGCGGTTGCAACTTACCTTGGCGTAAGCGGAGCCTGAGGCGCGCTAGCGGCCGGGTTATTATTCACCGCTTCGCTTGCCGCCTATGTCGACCGATACGTGCAGACCGAGGAAGCGCTGCACCAGAGTGAACAGCGCTCCCACCGCCAACTCCTCGAACTGGAGACGCTCTACCGTACCGCTCCGATTGGAATCGCCCTGGTGGACCGCGATCTGCGATTTCTGCGCATCAACGAGAAGTTGGCCGAGATCGACGGCGTGCCGGTGGACGCGCATATCGGACATACTCTGCGAGACATGGTGCCGGGTGTGGCGGACACCATCGAACCGTTGTACCGACGAGTGATTGAGACCGGAAAACCCGTTACCAGCTTCGAGATCCACGGTACTACGCCCGCACAACCGGGCGTTGAGCGGGACTGGCTAGTGGACTATTACCCGTTGAAGGCGCCAGACGGCTCAGTACAGGCTGTGGGAGCCATTGTGGTTGAGATCACTGAGCGCAAGCGGGCTGAGGAAGCGCTTTTCGAGCAGAAAGAGCGTGCACAGATCACACTCGCCTCGATTGGCGATGGGGTGATTACTATCGATGCTGCAGGGCGGGTGGAGTCCTTCAACCCTATGGCGGCACAACTGCTAGGCTGGAGCCATACAGAAGCCCAAGGACTATCCTTGATCGAAATCTTTCCCATCATCGACGAAACCACCCGCGAGCGGGTGGAGGATCCGGTGCAAAGCTGTTTACGCCTGGGCAAAACTACGGATTTTGGCAGTCCCGTCGTCTTGCTCCGGCGCGACGGGAAGGAACTCGTCATCGACGACTCGGCCGCACCGATTCACGATCGCGACGGCAGTATCACCGGTGCGGTCATGACCTTCCGGGATGTCACCGCACAGCACCGGCTGGCCAAACAGCTCACCTACCAAGCCACCCATGACGCCCTTACGGGTCTTGTTAACCGGCAGGAATTTGAACGCCGCTTGGGACTGATGCTGAAGCATGCCAAGGAACAACACCTCCGGCATGTGCTGTGTTATTTGGATTTGGATCAGTTTAAGGTCGTCAACGATACCTGTGGCCATAGCGCGGGGGATGAGTTACTGCGTCAACTGAGCGCGCTATTAAGAACCCGTATGCGTGAACGTGATACGCTAGCGCGCCTGGGGGGCGATGAGTTTGCGGTGCTCTTAGGCGAGTGTCCGCTGGACCAAGGGGTGCGTATCGCCAATCAGCTGCGCGAGCTGGTTCAGGATTTGCCCTTCATCTGGGAGGATAGGAGCTTTGGCGTGGGTGTGAGCATCGGTCTGGTCCCGATTACCGAGACCACTGGTGACCTCTCAAGCCTAATGAGTGCCGCCGATAGCGCCTGCTTTTCCGTCAAGGAGCGAGGTCGAAACCGCGTCTACGTGCATCAACCTGGCGATACCGACCTCCAACAGCGGCAGGAGGAGATGCACTGGGTGACCCGGCTCCATCAGACACTGGCCCACGACCGTCTGTGTTTGTACTTCCAGCCCATTGTGCCTCTTGGGCAGTCGACCACTGCAGGCACACGTGGCGAGATCCTCCTACGATTGATCGACGACAAAGGACAGGTTTTACTTCCTGGTGCCTTTATTCTGGCCGCAGAGCGCTATAACCAGATGCTGGCCATTGATCGCTGGGTTGTCCGCTCCACGCTTGCCGCCCTGAGTAATGCCAGCCCGGTTTCTGCTTCCCACCCGCTATGGCATCAATGTGTCAGGGCAGTCATTAAGCAACACAGAATTTCTCTACTTCGTGACGGAGGAATTGGACCGCAGCAGTATCGGACCGAGCCAGATCTGTTTTGAGATCACAGAGACCGCCGCCATTGCCAATCTGGCCGCGGCGATGAACTTCATTTATACACTCAAAGACAAGGGCTGTTGTTTTGCCCTGAACGATTTCGGGAGTGGGCTCTCTTCATTTGCTTATCTGAAGACCTTGCCAGTGGATTTTCTAAAGATCGACGGTCGATTTGTTAAGGACATGATTAATGACCCCATCGACTGCGCGATGGTGGAAGCAATCCATCGTGTAGGACATCTTATGGGAATTAAGACCATCGCCGAATCGGTAGAGAACCAAGCTGTCTCGGAGAAACTTAAGGGAATCGGTGTAGATTATGTACAAGGCTATGCAATAGCCAAACCCAGACCGTTTTTGGAAATGATAAAAACTTGATAAAAGGCATTTCCTTGCCCCTGGGTGCGCGGTGGGAATCCTCCAACCGATTGAGCGTGCTTTGGTCCGCGAGGGGCCTAACCGAGATCACCCCACAGCGCCTGCAGGGCGCAGAGGGCCGCGACCGCCGCGGTCTCGGTGCGCAGGACCCGCGGGCCGAGCCGTAGCGCTCGGTACCCGGCCCGCTCGGCGGCAGTCGCCTCTTCCGCGGCGAAGCCGCCCTCGGGACCGATCAACAAGGTGATGGAAGGATCGGGGGCGAGCTCGGAAAGCCGGCACGCACCCTCTTTGCGGATGAGGAGCAGCTTGAGCCCGGGCACGACACCAGACAGCCACTCGTCCATGGTCGCGACCCGCAGGAGCCGGGGGACGCGTGTGCGCCCGCACTGCTCGGAGGCCGCCTGCACGACCTTGGCCCAATGCTGGGCGCGACGCTCGCCGCGCTCGGCCGAAAGGCGCACCACGGAGCGCTCACTCGCGATCGGGACGATCCGCGAGACGCCGAGCTCCACGGCCTTCTGGAGGGTGTAATCCATGCGCTCGCCGCGCGAGATCCCTTGGGCCAGGGTCAGATGGAGCGGCGATTCGCGGTGGCCGGGCCGATGGCTGCCGACGCGCACGCCTACCCTCCCCCGCTCCAGCACCTCAATGATGGCCTGCCACTCACCGCCCTCGCCGTTGAAGAGCAGGAGATCGGCACCCGGCCCGAGGCGCAGCACGCGGCCGAGATGCCCGGCCACCTCGCCCGGGAGATCGACGCAAGCCCCTTCGCGAAGCCGGGCCGGCACGAATAGGCGTGGCACCCGCATGTCCCGCTTGTGAACGGCTCTATTGCGCGGTAGCGTGCTCGATGCCCTCGGTGGCGACCTCGGCCATGAGCCGGATCTCGTCCTCGGTAATCACATAGGGGGGCATGAAATAGATGACATCCCCGAGCGGCCGCAACAGCACCCCGCGCGACAGGCCATGGACATAGACGATGCGCCCGCGGCGCTCCTGCCACGGGTAAGGGAGTCGATGCCCCTTGTCCTTCACGAGCTCGATGGCCAGGATCATACCTGTCTGCCGCACCTCGGCCACGTGTGGGTGGTCATGGAGATGCGCCGTGGCCGCACGCATCGCTTGGGCGAGCATGCGATTGTCCGCGATGACCGGCCGCTCGTCGAAGAGGCCGAGCGTGGCGAGCGCCGCGCGGCAGGCGAGCGGATTGCCCGTATAACTATGCGAGTGCAGGAACGCGATCCGGCTTGCGAAATCGCCGTAGAACGCGCGGTAGACCTCATCGGTGGTCAGGACCGCGCCAAGCGGTAGATAACCGCCCGTGAGCCCCTTCGACAGGCACAGGAAATCCGGGCTGACAGCGGCCTGTTCGCACGCGAACATCGATCCGGTCCGGCCGAAACCCACCGCCACCTCGTCGGCGATGAGATGGACCCCAACCTCATCGCAGGCCGCGCGCAGGCGTTCCAAGTAAACCGGGTGGTACATGCGCATCCCGCCCGCGCACTGCACCAGGGGCTCGATGATGACCGCGCACACCTCGTCGGCATGGCGTTCCAGGAGATGCGCCAGGGGCTCGAACCGGCGCGCACTGTAGGGGCCCCAGCCCTCGCCCGGCTCGCGATAATAGCAATCCGGCGAGGGCGCGCGGATGACGTCCATGAGCAGCGGGCCATAGCATTCGCGGTACAGCGGGAGGTCGGACACCGCCAGCGCCCCCAGGGTCTCGCCGTGGTAGGCGTTCTCGAGAGCAATGAAGCGGGTCTTGCGGGTATCCCCCCGATTCCGCCAGTAGTGGAAGCTCATCTTGAGCGCCACCTCGACGGCCGTCGAACCGTTATCGGCGTAGAAACAACGTGTGAGCCCGGCCGGGCTGATCTCGATCAGACGTTCGGCGAGCGCGACGGCCGGCTCGTGGGTGAAGCCGGCGAGCAGGACGTGCTCAAGGTCTTGCGCCTGCCGGCACACCGCGGCGCTGATGGTAGGATGGGCATGGCCGAAGAGATTCACCCACCACGAGCTGATCGCGTCTAGGTAACGGCGCCCGTGCTGGTCTTGGAGCCAGACGCCATGGGCACGGCGGATGGCGATAGGAGGCAATCGTTCGTGGTCCCGCATCTGCGTGCAGGGGTGCCACAGGACCGCCCGATCGCGCTCGCCGAGACCCATACTCCGTGGGGGTAACGCTTGGAGACCCGCCGCCCCGTTCGGGGCTCAACCCTGGACCGTCGCCACCGGCCCGACCAGGGCGCCGATCAGACGGTCTTCCATCTCGATGCGCCTCGCCAGGACCTCGCCGAGCCGCGACAGATCAGTACGCAGGTCCGCGTTAGCGCCTTGCGACCGGTCCCCACAGTATTTTTCGCTGAACTCGAGGGCGAGCTCCGTCGTAGCGGCGATGTCGGGGCAGAGAGCAACCGCCAGATCCAGCACCGGACGGCGCCTCTCGGTGCGCTTTTCCAAGCGCTCATAAAGCCCGAAATGCGTGGCGGCGATGTAGTCGGTCAAGAGCTGACAGAACTCGGTCACGAGCGCCGCACTCGGTTTTTCGTGGTCGAAGGGCGGGACGCCGGAGAGCCGGCACATGAGCGCCAAGACCTGATCGCGCTCCGTCAGGAGCTTGGCCACGAGCCCCTGGGTGGCTCGGCGATCCATGGCATATGTCTGGTTCAGGTTTCGCATGTCCCCGATACCTCCCATGTCGTTGTGCCTACGGTACGCTAAGAAGGCGTACGCTATCAAGGGTCTTCATCCCGAGTGCCCGCGTCTTTTTAGCAAACTAGAGGCCGCTTGACCGGATAATAATCGCCGCCGTGCAGATCAAAGGCTATAACATTCGCCACGCGATCGGAGAAGGCGGGATGGCGACCGCGTATCTGGCCATCCAGGAATCGCTCGGGCGTCCGGTCGTGCTCAAGGTCCTGCACACCACGCGCAGCGCCAATCCAAAGGAGGTCGAGCGCTTCAAGAAGGAAGGCCGCATCATCGCCTCCCTGAACCACCCCAACATCATCACGGTCTTCGATATCGACACGGCTGGAGATGCCGCATATCTGGCCATGGAGTATGTCGAAGGGGGCGATCTGCGCAAGCGCATGAGCGGGGCCCTGACGCCACAGGAGGCGCTGGACATCCTCATCAAGGTCGGTGGCGCGCTCAGCGCCGCCCACAAGAAAGGCATCATCCAACCGCGACGTCAAGCCCGCCAACATCCTGTTCCGAAAAGACGGCACGCCGCTGCTCAGCGATTTCGGTATCGCCAAACAGACGGCCGGCGACAACGACCTGACGCAGACCGGGATCTTCCTGGGGAGCCCCAACTACATGGCCCCCGAACAGGCCGAGACCGGGTCGATCGACGGTCGTGCC
Source organism: Pseudomonadota bacterium (assembly GCA_030860485.1). Taxonomy (NCBI): domain Bacteria; kingdom Pseudomonadati; phylum Pseudomonadota; species Pseudomonadota bacterium. The sequence continues at coordinate 10,118 of JALZID010000275.1, forward strand.
GACCTCTACAGCCTCGGGGTGATCTTCTATGAGATGCTGACGGGGATGAAGCCCTTTTACGCCGACTCGGCGGTCGATGTGATCGTGCAGCACAAGCGCGCCCCGATCCCCACCTTGCCGACCGGCCTCGATCAGTATCAAGCCTTGCTGAACCTGATGCTCGCCAAGCACCGCAAGGACCGCTTCCGCGATGCCGAGAGCCTGCTGCACTACGTCCGGCATTTGTTGCAGAGCGGGACCTTGAAGACCGAGAGGGACGTGGCACAGGCCCCTGAGATCGATGTCTCGGGACCGAAGTCCGTCACGACACACCACGACCAGGCACGGGAGATCGCCATGCCCCGAGCGCCGCGCTCGCGCCGCACGCTTTATCGGCTATGCGGAGAGCTCGGCGCTGCCATCATCGGATACGTCGCGCTCTACTATGCGGAGTCCTCGGTGGACATCGCCGGCAATGCCGTCGCGCCCCCACCACCGGTGGCAGGGCGCCCGGTTGCCCCTCTGCCTCCCAAGTCGAGCCCGATTGCCACGACGCCCCCTAAACTGATAGATAAGGGCACAGCCCTGCACGCGCCGGCGAGCGATGAAGTGGTCCAGGCCCTGCGATGGCTGGCGCGCAAGAGCCTGGCCGACTATCGGCTCACCGATCCGCCCCGCGACAACGCCTTTTACTATTACTCGCGCCTGCGCGACATCGAGCCCGGCAACGAAGAAGCACGCCGGGGGATCCTCGAGATCGCCAACCGCTTCGCCTTGCTGGCCGAGCGGGAGCTGGCGAGCCAGCGCTATCAGGAGGCCAGGAGCTATGTCGGCATGGGCCTGCACATCGACCCCGCCAATGCCAGTCTCCTGGCACTCAAGCCGCTCGCCGACCACCCGCCGCGAGGGCTCATCGCGCGCCTCGCCGATCTGCTCTCGCTGCGCTGAGCACGCGCGATAGAGATGGGCGGAAAGACGCGCTAAGGGCCCGTCGAGGACGCGCCAGGCGGCCCGGCAGCTTGCCCCTCCAGGAAGCGCTTGGCTTCCTCGGTCTGCCGGCGATCCCATTCGCCTATGATGGCCTTCAAGCGCTCGATGGTGGCCTGGTCCACGCCGGGGAGCGGGACCTCGGCGCCGATCTTTGGGCCCTCGACCGGTGCGGCTTTGGGACCCGCGGCCTCGATTGGAGAAGGTGGCTCCGCATCGACCCCTTCCGCTGGCGCGTCCGCAGTCGGCGTCGGGGCTTCCGGTTCGGGTGCGAAAGCCTGGGTGCGCAGGACCTCGCGCTCGGCATCCGGGACGCGCCGCACTGCGTCGTCGATCAGCCGCCCGCCGTCGAATACGAGGACCCGGGGACCAGGCCGGCTGCCACGGTACCAGGCCGGCGGCCGGCCGGACCAGTGGGTGGTGCCGGTGCCCGGGTCCACCCACTGGTACATGCGCGCCGAGACCGGTACCGGGACGATCACGACCGCGGCGAGGATGAAGAGCGATAACGCGCGAGATTTCATGCTGAAACCTTCTGGACCGGAGGCTTGGCGACTAGTTTGTGCGCCAGCGCCATCTCAAGGGCGGGTATAACGATGCTTGACGCCTGCCGGGAACCATTCCGGATCGGCCGTGTTCCGCAAATCCACATTAGGTGTCCGATATGCTACCGGGACGTAGTTCGCATACTCGCTGTTCAGGCGCATCAGCGCCCGCAGGATCGCGGCCGCTGCGGCGTCCTTTCGTTCCTCGTTTGCCGCCTCTCCCGCCGTCAGCTCGACCACCACCCACAGGGACCGGTTTCGCTCCGGATCCTCCCGCACCTGCATCACGAACTTGCCCGTGACCCATTCCCTGACCTCTGGCTGCTCCAAGCCGACCGTGACGTTCTCGGGGTACACGTTGGCCCCGAAGTACGACACCACGAAATGCGAGCGCCCGAAGACATACACGAACGGTAGCGGCCGCACGCCGCGCGCGCCGTCTCCCAGACACGCCCGCGGATCGAAACCATGCCGGGCGAGAAAGCCCAACATCGCCGCGTAGTCGATGAGCCCGCCCTGATCGGCGATGTGATAGCGGATCAACGGGACGCCATTATCCCCGGTCAACAGCAGGGTGGCCTCCGAGACCTCGAAGTAACGGCTCAAGGGGTCGTATTGCACGAGCGTCGGCAGGCGCGCCTCACCGAACAGCTCGCGCGCGGCCGCCGGATGATCGGCGAGGAAGCGCCGGATAGAGACCGACAGGGGGGTCTCGTTACCGAGCACCCCCGCATCGGCCGTACCGTACAAGGATGCCGCGTCCCGGCACACATCGGTAGAGCCGACCCGCTCCAGGACCAGTGCCCGCCATTCCTCGCTGAAGACCTCCCCGGCGGTACAGATCCGCACGCGATAACGCGCCCATGGCACGCCGCGGGCTCGGCCGGTATCGATGACATCCTTGAGGAACGGCGGATAGCCGAGCAGGACGACCTGCTCGAAGGCCGCGCCCAGACCCTCGACCACCCGTAGGATCTCGTCCTTGTGGTTGCCGGGCGCGACCACGGTGATGGGGTAACCCTTGGCCGCCAGGTGGCGACAGCAAGATACCGTGTACAGTCCTCCCACCCAGGTCCCGAGCGCGAAGCACACCACCGCGAGCGTCGGCCGGCGATCGGCCTCGAAGCTGTCATGAAAGACTTGCTCGAAGCGCGTCGCGATATCGAGCTCATCGGTCAAAAACCTCGGCCAAAAGCTCGGAACGCCGGTCGAGCCCGAGGACACGGCGATGATATCGCAGTGTTCGATGCTACCGCCGCGGCAACGCGCGGCCAGGGGATAGCGTGCCACATAGTTGGATTTGCTACATAACGGCAGACGCGCGAAGTCGGCCGCGGTCCGTATCGAAGCGGGTGCGACCCCGTGCTCGTCCAGGAACGCCCGGTAAGCGGGCACCGAGCCGGCGACGTCTTTGAAGAGGGAGAGCGCGGCCTCGATCGGAGAGCGCGTCAGATGCCGAGCGAGCCTCGCATCGAGCGCTGTATCGAAAAAATCGGCAAGACCCCGGAGCGTCCGCGCCGGTTGGTCGGACATCTGGGCCTCATGAGGCATGCTCCTCTGCATTTTACATTTCAACTTAATTATCTGCGCTACATCTTTTTCGCCGCTGCCAACAAGCATACCCATCCGGCCAGGAATGCCGCGCCGCCCAAGGGCGTCACGGCGCCGAGCCCACGCCATCAGGTCAGCGCCAGCGACTTCCGGAGAACACCACCGTACCCGCCACGAACAACCAGCCCGCGACGCTCCCGACCGCCGAGGGGGCGCGGGCGGTGACGCACGCCGCGGCGAGGAGCGCGAGCGCGTGGTACATCTGGTAGCGCGCGCCGGTCTCGAAAACCTGGAGGGCATCGAGCCCGAGACGGGCCTTGAGGAAGTGGGCACCGAACGCGCCCGCGGCAACCGCCACGAAACCCGAGATGGCCGCCAGCGCAACCTGGATCCGGGGGGTCATGGTGCAGGGACGCGATGCCGGTAGCCTGTAGATTTGATGATCATACTCTCCGATAGCTCCGCACCATGCCCTCATCGAGCAACAAGGCTCTTCCGCTACCGCCACCTGTCCAGCCCTTGCCCAGCAGCACCACCCTTGAATCCGATCGGCTTCCCGCCGAGTCTTCGCAGGACGATGCGCCGCCTTGATCTCGGCGATCTCGGACGAGGCCAGCCGATACTTCATCCATGACATTAGGTTACAAGGGTAACCTACTGATTTATAGCAACGCCCGACCGGACAACCCGTTCGCGATGGGTACAACGCACTATCCGCATAACCGTTGCACGGGCGCCATACGTCGCGCACCGCAATGGCGAAACGTTGCGAGGCACCCACAGACCGTTTGACGATCGCCACGATACTGACATACGATTGTCATGCGCCCGGCCTAGCGCCATCCGTCGTTGGGCTAGGGCAGGAATTCCGGGGGGTACGTATGCGTTCATCGACACTGATTGTGGGTCTTTGGCTGTCTCTCTTCGTCGTAGGCGATGTCCATGCTTACCTGGATCCCGGCGCCGGAAGCATCGTCTTGCAGGCGATCATCGCTGCCGTTGCGGGCGGGTTCATGGTGGTGCGCACCTACTGGTCTAAGGTGAAGCAGCTGTTTACCCGGCGCAAAGTTCTGGGTGTCGCTGAGGTGAACCCGCAGCCTCGCGACTGAGCGTCAAGCTGACCGAAGATAACCAGCGTAACCCGCCATGAAACGCGCGAACGTCTCCTCGCGTGCAGGTCCGCAGGTGCCGCTTTGAGGGAAGATGCCCGCGTATCTTCACTCGGCACGGCCGGCCTCGGTGCGCACGGTCGTGGGGTTCGGTAGGTCCGCCCGGATCCGTTGTGAGAACTCCAGTGCAGCATCCGCGGCCTCTGCGACCGCATTGATCCTGGAGCGCTTGCGAAGCTCCGCGAACGGCAGGCTGGTGTCGAGTCGGCCCTGTTCGTAAGCGTATTCCGGGAAGTAGCCACTCAGGAGCACCTTCCACGAATAGCGCATATGCCCGGGATTGACGCGGGTGTGGAGCAAGAGATTGGTGGTGCAGTTCGTGGTCAGCGTGTTGTAGAACGCCGGCCGCTCCGCGAGTGCGTTGATCTGGCGGATATAGTCCATGAAAAAACGCCGCAGGTTTTCGATCGGCGCCCGGACCCGGTAGAGGTAGACGTCCTCCGGGGGGTCCGTGCGGTAAGTCGTCCGCAGGCCGATGAGATCGCGCTCATCGCCCACCACGTAGATCAACTCGTATTGCTTGAAAAAGCCCTTGATCGATGAATAGCCTTCGCCGCGCTCGGTACGTGTCTCGGCGGACATGGCCACATAGTCTCTTCCGCCGAACCCGAAGCTCACGAAGGTGTGGGCGATGGCCGGGCCCATCCAGTAAGACGCGAGCAGGTCCACGGAATCGAGCTGATCCAGATCGAAGGTCTTGTCGTAGTAGCGTGGGGTAAAATCCGTTTCACTCCGGTACTCGAAATCGCGGATATCGTGCAGGGTGATCCGATTACCGTCCTGGGTCGCGTAGGGTAGCCTAGCCACGTCGGGCCGCCAGTCGCGATCGTTCGAGGCCTCGATCGTAGTCCACCACGCCACCACGGCGAGGAATATCCCGAGGAACGCGCACATGGCGGGCCAGCGCCAAGGACCCAGCACGAACGCGTAGACGGCGAGTAAGCCTAAAACGCCGAAAACGACTGCGAGGGCCATCCGCAAAAGCCCACTGCTCAGATCGGAGTAATAGATCGCGAGCACGCCCCAGGCGCAGAGCGCGATCAAGACCAGGGTGAGCAACGCCACGCCCATGCCCTTCACGGCCCGGCTCACGGCGTCACGTTGATGGCACCAAACGGATGCAGGCGCATTTAATCTTCCCCCACGGCAACGACGAAACCCCTACCCTTCGTTGGCCGGACAGGATCGCTCATCACTCGAGTTACGATTTTTCGGCCATGATTGTATTGGTATTCCCTGCTATCTACAATGACCCGTGGCTGAGATTGGGGCGGCCCGAGCGTCGCGCGCGCAAACCGAACCGGTCGGGCCGGCGGTCGCGGCGTGAGCACCCGGCGCGGCACGAGATCGCGAAGAAAGGCAGTGGCTCTATTCGAGACCGCAAGCACCCGTTATCGCGGCATCATCAAGGACGAACATGGATGGGAAAAGCATGAGCATGTCCCGAGACGCAGATCGGCAGGAGAATCGAAGACTGAGAGTAGGCGATGCATACAGTGGGCGCAGGTGGGATGGAAAAGCACGTTCTCCCGCCGCGGGCGACGGGCTGCGCACGAGGGCCGACAGTAAACCGTAGTCATGCGGGACGAAGAGGTCGAGTTGGATAGGGTCTTTGTGCTGCTGTTTGACGCGAGTCCGAATGAAGAGGAAGCGGTGAGGCGTCTTCCAGGCCTTGGGTTTCCACTTGGCCTCGAAGTAGCTCCACTGTGCTGCCCCTCGCCACCAGATGCGCCGTGCCTCGATGCGCGCTTTGAGATCGGTAAAGCGCTCGAAGGGGACGCTCA
>JALZID010000276.1 GCA_030860485.1 Pseudomonadota bacterium
GGAGGCCTACTGGGCGTTTCATAAGGCCCAAGAGCAAGAGCGTAACCACCGCTCACGGATGGCAAGTCACCTCTTCAAAGAGGCGGCCTGACGGGCCGAAGCGTCGTTCTAAAAGAGCCGCACCCAAAGCCTTCAGGGAGGAAAGCTCCACCCTCGCCAGGCGCGGATTTCCACTAGAGCAACTGGACCAAGCCGCATGCCGGTTGTTCGGCGGAGCGAACGCCCCAACGCGCACCGATGATTGCTTAGGCGATGATGGCCCAGGTGACATGCCTTGGCGTCTTTTGGGCATCATGCGGCTGGCCTCCACCGGTGGTGCGATTCCGCTGCGCGAGCTGCGTGGCCTCACCTTCATCGCTAAACCGGAGTTCGACGCGGCCATCCTGGCCCTGCGGGATGCGGGATGCGTTCACCTCCATCACCATGACCATCCGGCGGCGATCACGGAAGACGAACGGTATGACCTAGTCACGGACGGTCGGGGGGATTATTACGTTGCTGCGGGCTTGTTGGCGAGGTGAGTGATACATGAACGCGCTTCCGGCGCTCAATCCCTTCCAGGGGTCGGTTCTGCCCGACGCGCGCCATCATCCCGAAGGTGACGTGGAAAAGATCAACGCCGAAGCCTTCGAGGCGTGTCTGAAGGCGGTCGAACAGGCGCGCGTGGGGCGGCAGAGCGCATCGGTGCTACTCAACGGCGTCCCTGGCAGCGGAAAGACGCACCTCCTCGCTCGGCTCCGTGTGCATCTCGAAGACCGAATCCAGCGTGATCCGGGGGCGCTAGCCGTCTTCGTCTACGTCCGCCTCGACACTACCCCGCGGCGCCTCTGGTGCCACCTGCGCGAGCAGGTCGTCGAGGACCTGCGGCGCGAGTTCGGTGAACGCTCCTCCCTGGAACGGCTTCTGGAGCGGCGCCTCAAGGCTTTCAACAACGCCAGCGCCGTCGGTCTGCCAGCCGACTCCCTCCAACGGTCGAAGGGGGAGGAGGAGGGTATTACTGAATTCCTGGACCAGACGGTGAAGGACCGCAACTTGGCCACCATCCTCACGCATCTCTTGCTAGCTCGCCATCGGCTGGAGGCGCGTGCATGGCTGCGAGGAGATTCGCTCCCGGAGAGCGTCTTGGACCGACTTGGTGTAAACACCAGCGATCCGGACGAAGATGAGGACCCTGAAGGACGAGCGCGCCGTATCGTGCTGGCGCTGTGCCGACTGGCTAGGCCCGCTCCGTTCATTTTCTGTTTCGATCAGGTTGAGGCGCTCGAAGTCGAGGGCCACAAGAAGACGGGCTTCGAGGCTTTCGGGCGGATGGGCGCGGGGCTACACGACCACGCGGATCATCTGGCGCTGATCTCGTGCATCCAGACGGCACATTATAACGAGCTCATCGACTACGTTCATGGCGCAGACCGAGATCGGGTCTTCAAGACGCGCTCCGAACTCAAGCCACTGAACCTCGACCAGGCGCAGGCGCTCGTCCGGCAGCGGCTGGACGCCGCCACGGAACTTGCGCAGCTGCGAAAGAGGCACAAGTCGCCATTATGGCCGTTAGACGAGAAGGACCTTCGGACCGTTATTCGACTGGACGGCTGTCCGGCGCGGCTGCTCATCACGCACTGCCGTGATCTCTACGAGCGAGCCAGGGGCGCTGCGGCGCCTATGGAGACCACGGGCGAGTTCCTTGAACGCACCTGGACGGAACGTCGTGAGAAGCAACTCCAAGAGGGTACAAAGACAGACGCCGACGGTATCCTCCACACCGCTCTAGCGGACGCTCTGCGACTCTCCGGTACCGCTTGGCAGCGTGCAGATCCCCCCGCGGCCGATGTGGAGCTCAGCTTCGCGGGCAACGGGCGGAGCCTGAACATCAGCCTATGCAATCACGGCAACATGACGAGCCTGGCGGGGCGCTTGCGGCGCTTAAGGGGCGCCACGGGGCAGCGGCTTTCGGCGTCGAGCCTCGTGCTGGTACGGCACCCCACGCTGCCGCTTCCCAAGACGGCGAAGCGGACGAAGCAGTACCTCGATGAACTGACCCGCGCGGGCGCTCGCTTCCTACAACCCAGTGAGGAGGCCTTTGCAGTGCTGGCCGTCTTACGGGAAATGCTGGCCGAGGCCCAGGCGGGCGATCTCCACTGCCGCGGGGAGACTCTCGAGCCCGACGCCGTTCGGGACTGGTTCAGCACGCATCTCAGTCCAGAATTGCGCGAGCTGGCGGAGGAGCTCCTCGGCACCACACCATCGGCGGCGAGCGATCCGGACCTGTGGCTGCGTCAAACACTATTGGAGTTCCTGGAAGAACGTCTCATTGCGAAACTGGTGGACGCGGCGGCCGAACTAGGCGAAAGCGAAGCCCGGCTGGCCGGTTGCGCGCGGCGGTTTCCGGAGCAGTTCCGCTTGCTGGAGGGCGCCCCGCCAGTCGTCTACCGCTATCTCCCCGAGGAAGTCACCGCACAGGAGCAGTCATGGCGCGGTTGATCAGCGTCCGCGATGTGCGTGAGGAACTCTATCGTGCCGCCGGCCGCTCGGGCGGCGCGGGAAATGGTAAGCCTTCCACCTCTCTGTTGGGCACGTGGTTCCACGAGTCGTTCGCGGCACTCGTCGGCGCCGACCCGCGCTACTCGCTGGAAACCGCTCTCGCCGAAACACGCGGGGACGTCGCGGAACGCGGGGACGTCGCGGAGCAGGCTGAGGCGCTCAAGCACCACGTCTTTCGCCGCCTGATCGGTCCGCGCCTTCCCCACCATCACTCGCATCTCGTCGATTCAACCGAGGAGCTGATGGGTTTCTGGGAGGCCATGGATGACCTCTGCCATTGGCTTGCGGAGATACGCCTTGAGGCGGCGCGAGGCCGCGAGCGCCTGCGCATCGTTAGCGAGGAAGCGCTATCCTGGGAGCTCCGCGAGCCCGGATGGACCGACGCCGTGCGCGTCAGTGGGCGAGCGGACGCCGTCGTCTGCCGGCCCCAACAGGCGCCATGGTGCGTCGTCGAGCTGAAACTCGGCCACGGTCAACCGGAGGCTGATCTGGGGCAGGCGTGCCTTTACTACATCCTGCTGTCCGCCAAACGTGACCGTAGGTCGCAACGGGGTTCCGTGGCGGTGGTAAGCTTCACGCCGCGGCGGCAGGTACACGTCTTCGGGCCCGAGGAGTTGGCGCCGGCGCTACCGAGGCTCAAGGCCCTGATCGGCCGCCTGGCGGGTGTTCTGCCTGACGTGCAACGGGTAAGGCCCGCGGCCGTTGACAAGACCCAGCCACTGGCACCAACGGACGACCGTTATGCGGATCTCGCACGCCAGTTGCTGAAAGTCTTCGAGGAATTCGACGCGCCGGCAACCCTGAGCGGGACGGTCATCGCGGGGCCTGCCTTTCTCCGTTTCCCTTTGGAGCCGAGGCGGGGCGTAAAGATTGCCAAGGTGCAGGGGACGGCAATAGAAGTCCAGGCCCGGCTGAAGCTCGACGCGCCGCCCTTCATTACGCTGGACCGCGGTCAGCTTGTCGTGGATCTACAGCGACCCGACCGGCAAGCGCTCACCTTGCCGCAATTCCGCGACCAGTTGCCCCGGTGCGATCCGTTACTGGGTAACGCCCGCGTCCCGATCGGTGTCGATCTGGAGAACCGGCTGCACTGCGCAGACTTGGCCGAGGCGCTTCATGCACACGTCCTGGTGGCCGGTACGACCGGGAGCGGAAAGAGCGAATGGCTCCGCGCGGCGCTGTCAGGGCTCTTGTTAACGAACACCCCCGAGACGCTCCGGTTAGTATTGATCGATCCCAAGCGGCAGGCGTTCTCGGAGTTGGCGTATTCGCCGTTCCTGCGGGACGGGAACTCGCTCGTCTTTCCCGACGAACGCGACGTGACGGAAGTGCTCGACGATCTGATAGAGGAAATGGAGGAACGCTATCGGCAGATGCAGGCCGCCCAGGCCGATAACCTAGCAGAACTGGTTCGCCGCGCGCGCCTCCCGGTGCCGCGCATCGTTTGTGTGTGTGACGAGTATGCCGACCTGGTGAGCCGCGGGCGACAGGAACGCAAGGCGGTTGAAGAACGAATTCTGCGCCTTGGACAGAAGGCGCGCGCCAGCGGCATCCACTTGATCCTCGCCACCCAGCAACCAAGCCGCGAGATCATCAAGGGCGCGCTCGACAGTAACATGCCTTGCCGCGTGGGGCTGAAGATGCAGAAGGCGATCGAATCGCGCATGCTGCTCGAGACGAGCGGCGCGGAGAAGCTACTCGGCAACGGTGATCTGCTCTTCCGCGATATCGGACCACCGCGCCGTCTGCAGGGCCTCTGGGTCCCACCGGAAGTGAGGGCGGAGCTGTTCTCGGGTCGAAGGTAGACGTACGCTGCCCGTATTGGCCAGCACTCGGCAGGCACGATCATAGCCTGCGGAACCCCTGGGGCCGAGCGGCATCGAAGTAAGCAACGCCTGGATCGGCGGAGGAAGACATATGAGCAGCTTTCGGATGAACCGGCGTGAATTCATCGGTGCGATCGGCGCGGCCGCCTTCGCGGCGGTTGCGAACACCCGGGCGGCAGAGAGCCCGTCGGTCGCCCCGGCCGGGATGCAGAAGCGCGCGATCCCTAGTAGCGGCGAACAGCTGCCGGTGATCGGCATGGGCACGTCGGGCACCTTCGACGTCGGCGCCACCGAGGCCGAGCGCGCCCCGCTGGTCGAGGTCCTTCGCCTGCTGTTCGACGGCGGCGGCAGCTTCATCGATACCGCGCCCAGCTACGGCCGCGCAGAGACCGTGACCGGCGATCTGCTGCAGCAGGGCGATTGGCGCCAACGCGCCTTCCTCGCCACCAAGATTTCCGCGAGTGCAGGCGCGAGCGCGAGCGCGCAGTGGAACGGTTCGCTGGCAGACCTGCGCAGCGACAAGGTCGATCTCCTGCAGGTGCATAACCTGGTCGACTGGCGCGAGAACCTGGCGTTCCTGCGCGAGCTGAAGCAGGCCGG
>JALZID010000277.1 GCA_030860485.1 Pseudomonadota bacterium
TCATGCCGATGCGGCGAAACAATTCTTCTAGGGGGATGTCCCGGACCGCCTCGGAGTGCTCCGACACAGGCTGCAATCGAGGGTTGCAGCGCTGCGTGACCTCCAGAGACACGCAGCCGATCGGCCAACGCCGCCCGCCGATCTGGCCCGGGCCGTAGCACCCCGCCTCCTCGAGGCGGTCCTTGAGGCGCGCTCCCCGCCCCGCGGGACTCGGGGGCAAAGGGGTAGGGCGCAAAGGCCTCGATCTCCTCTGCGGTAAGATAGGGCGGTTCAAGCGGCGGTGACGACGAGACCGGCATTCACTGACCCTCCATCGCCTGCCGCGCCATCCGTGCGACGCCCTTCCGCGCCCGCCGGCCCGGGGGCACCACGTCCGGGATCACCGCCTCGCCTCGTAGCGCGCCGCGAGCCTTCTCGGATCGGTACCGAGAAAATACTGAAACCGCAGCCGCCACATGAGCAGGATGGTGCGCCACACACCTTGCGTTTCCCAGCGCCGCCCCGAGGTCGTCACGCGCTCGCAGAGGCACGCGGGCCGACCCAAGGACTTGAGGCGCCGGCTGAGCGCGATGTCCTCCATGAGTGGGATGTCGGGATAGCCGCCGATCGCGCGAAACGCCAGCCGCGAGACGAAGATCGCCTGGTCGCCGGTGGCGATGCCAGTGAGGCGCGAGCGCAGGTTCATGAGCCGGGCGACCACCCACAGCATCGCATGCCGGCCCTCGATCTCCACATCGAAACGCCCCCACACCCGGCCACTGTCGACGGCGTTCGTGATCAGGCTGCCCGCGTTGCGAGGCAAGCGCGTGTCGGCGTGCAGGAACAGCAGGATATCCCCCTGGGCCTCACCGGCGCCCGCGTTCATTTGCCTCGCGCGGCCCGGCGGCGCCCTCAGCACGCGATCGACCCAAGGGCCTGCGAGTGCAGACGTCGTGTCGCTGCTCCCTCCGTCCACCAGAATCAACTCGGCGCCCTGCCGGCGCAGGCGGGCCAGGGCGCAGAGGCCCTCCACGATGACGGCCGCCTCGTTCAAACAGGGTACTATGATGGACAGGCGCGCCAAGCACCCTTCTCCATTGACCGACCGGACAGTAGCTCGCGGGTTTCCATACCCCTCCACCCAAGAGGCACGGACTCGCGTCGCACCCGCGGGGGATGTTACCAGATCGGAGTACACGGATCAGTTAGAAATTGCAGAGACCAAAGTCTGCCCCATATTGTCCTTGTAGCGAACCCATGACGCTTATCGCGTTCGTCACCGACCGGGGGTCGATTCAGCGTATTCTCGAACACATCGGCGGACCCGCTCAGGCACCGCGCAATTGCCCCCGCCGCTCGCGGTCCCCCCACGGGGAGGAGGGCTTCGAAGTCGATGCGTTTGCGCTGAGCCAATCCCTACCCCAAACGAGCCTTTCCCTCCCCCGCGCGGATCGCCCAATCATCGGCCGCCCCTCCGACGAGATAGTACGCGTTGCAAAAGGGGATTGAATCTCCTATCCTCCGAACCTATCTGGCTGGATCTGGGCTGCGGCGGCAATCTCCTGCCCGAGCTCCTGCCCGAGCCGCAAAATGAACTACCTACTCGGCACCGGCTACTATCCGGCCACTCGCTACGACGCGTCCCTTTTCGCACGGGTGTGGATCGAGAACGTCATACGCAATGCACGGCCGAGGCCGTTCCGCATCGTGGTCATGTCCCAGCGCAACACGGTCTTCCCACCGATCCCGGTGGAGTTATCCCACCTCCTGCAGGTCGTGAACCTCCCGGGCGACTGCGGGCACGTCGGCGACCTGACGGACGGCTCGAAGACGCATGAGTTTTGCGGGTGGAGCGCGTCAATTTTAGCCATGGCGATGACCGCATATGCCGCCGAGCTCGATTTCGTCTACCAGGAGGGCGACTGCCTTGCGTTCGGGCCCTATGTCGAGCGGATGTACGCGGAGATCGGCGGCGGAGGCATGATCTTCGGCAACTACGCCGGGATGCCGTGCGCCCAGTCGCTCTTTCTCGTGAAACACGCCTTCATCCCGCAATTCGTGCGGGAGTACCTCGCGCTCGGCGGGGACGGCATAGAGTACAACCTGCCGGAGGCCAAGTTCGCCAAGCTCGAGTATGTAAACCCCGCGGCATACCGCCGGTTCAGCTTCGGCTACGATCGCGCGCGGCCCGCCGACGGTCTGGCGAAATGCAAGGATGCGGTCTGGTACGTCCAGCAGTTGACGAAGGACGAGCTCACCGAACTAATGAAGGCGGGGAGGATCTGAGCGATGAATACCATCCCATCCCGCAACGACCTCGGAACTTGCTCAAGCCTGGCGCGGTCTCTGTCGAGGTTGAAGTCTGGAAGCGGGTCTTGCAGTCTCTTTCTGAAAAGCCTGGATCAGCTTAGGGATGACATGCTCCGTACCGAAATGCTTGATGGTGCTTTTGATGTCTTGGGCTTGCGGCAATGCGTCGGGAGCATCCGTGATCCTCTGCAGGATGCTTGTTAATTTGGCAACATCCTTCACAGGGTATAACCAGCCATTCATGCCTTCTTTCACAATATCCGCAGGACCCGTTCGGCAATCGGAGCTGACGCAGGCAATTCCATGCGACATGGCTTCTACAAGCACCATGCCGAAGCCCTCGTATTCGGAAGTTAAAACCAACACGGAAGCAGAGTGGATTCCAGCCCAAGGATTTTGCTGCCAGCCTATCCATTGGATGCGGGTGTGGATTCCCATTGTTTCCGCCAATCTCTGCAAACGCTCTTTGTCCACTCCGTCGCCCATAATTCCGTCGCCCATAATTGTCGCTTGCCAAGCTCCTTTGACCTGGCTTAACGCCGTGATGAAATCGCTCACTCGCTTTTGACCGTCGTATGTCAACCTGCCTATATAAATGAAATGAGCAACATCCGTCGGACTTGGAATGGTTCGATC
>JALZID010000278.1 GCA_030860485.1 Pseudomonadota bacterium
CGAGACCTACTGGGCGTTTCACAAGGCCCAAGAGCAGACGCGCAACCACCTTTCCCGGATGGCGAGCCACGACTTTCGAAAGGCCGCCTGACCCGTCCGCGCGTCGTTCTAAAAGAGCCGCACCCAAGGAATCCGCCATGAAAAATTATCAGGAAAGGGAATTTTCACGCACGTTAGGGCGCCCGAAGGGTAACGTACATGGAGGTACGCCCATGACAAACCGGCAGGAAAGCCGGTTTGCACCGCCGAAGGCGGCCCGGAAGGGGGGCGTACAGGGAGGTGCGCCATGAACACCAGTCAACCTACTGGATCACTGTTTTCCTTCCCGCGCGCCTTTGCCTTGGGGGCAACGCTGGCGGCGCTGGCGTATCCCGCGCAGGCGGCCGTCAGTCCCGCGCAATCGCCGCTGTTCCTGACGGTGGGCGCTCCACCCAATATCACCGTGACGCTGGACGACTCGGGAAGTATGCGCCGGGCATTCGTCCCGGAAGTGTGCGGCGATTCCAGCAACTGCGACTACCTGGATAACCGCTATGGAAAAGCGGCGCACAACAACGCTCTCTACTACAACCCCAATGTGCCCTACGCCCCGCCGAAAAATGCCGACGGCACGTCCCGGCCTTCGTCGTCGAACATGTCGAGCATCAGCAACCTGTTCACGACGGTGTACCGGGATGGTTTCGATACGGTCTTTGGAACGGTAAATCTCAGCACAGGTTATCGCCCCACCGCCAACCTTAACCTGGACCCCGGAACCCACGCGGCCACGGAAGAGTACATGGATCATTACCAGAGCACACGTTATGTGGACGGCACCATGCTGGGCACGAATAGCGGGAGTAATGCCCCCTATTTCGACATCCCCAACTTTTTTAACCTGGACGGCAGTGCGAGCGGTCATGACCCGAATACCAACCTTATCAGCGTGAAAGTCGCTGGCGCCACATACACTGACAACGGCACGTTAAGCGCGGATTCTTGCGGCACAGGCAACGATCCATCAGCTGGACAATACCGTACCCGGATCATTGGGACGACCCTTCGATTGTGTTTCAAAGATGACCTCGACAATTACGGCGAGCAGGTCGTTGTCGCTCTCAAGGACGTGGCTAAAACCTTAGCCGAGCCTGCGACCGCTACGGTCAACGTGGCGGCTTACTACTACGTGTATGATCCAAACAACGGCGGCAACTGTACCGGCACTGACGCCGAAAAGAAACAGAACAACAGTTGTTATGATTTCGTTACCGTGAGCAGCACATCGGGGCCGGGCACCGTCGATATCAACGGCGACGGGGTGACCAACAGCTCGGATCAGGATGAACGGCAGAACTTCGCCAACTGGTATGCCTTCTACCGCACCCGCAACCTGGCGACGGTCTCGGGCGCTTCCATCGCCTTTGCCGATCTGGACCCGAGCTATCGCGTGGCCTGGCAAGCGCTCAACACGTGCCGTGGTTCCGCCACCAGTTTGGTGGATACGGACTGCGACGGCTGGAAAGACAACTTCAGCGGCAAGAGCAACGCCATAAACACCTTTACCGGCACCCATAAGAACAATTTCTTTGATTGGCTTTTCCAGTTGCCCACCGATGGCGGTACACCCTTGCGCTCGGCGATGGCCCGGGTCGGCGAGTATTACAAGACCAGCGGTGAGAACAGTCCTTACGACAATAACTTCACTACGAGCAGTTCCGGCGAATATTCCTGCCGCAAGAACGCCCACATTCTGATGACGGACGGCATCTGGAATGACAGCGCCTTTACCAGCATTGGCAACGTAGACAATACATCAACCACACTGCCGGATACGAAGTCATGTACCGCTGCCGCCCCCTACAAGGACAGCTATTCCAATACCCTCGCGGATGTCGCCTTCAAATACTGGTCCACGGATCTTCGCACGTTGACCAACAACGTCGTCCCTAATTTCGTTGACCTCAGCGGCGGCGCCGCCCCCACGAACAAGGCGCTCCCCTCCACCTGGACCAATGCCCAGTATTTCAATCCGAAGAACAATCCGGCCACCTGGCAGCATATGGTCAATTACACCATTGGGCTTGGGTTGACGGATTTCCTGGCGGATGCGGGACTGCTTTGGACCGGGGATATGTACGCGGGCAGCTACCCTAACATCGTTGCCGACACCACCCAATGGCCCGATGCGAACGTCGCCATGGGGACTGCTGGCGCGACTTATGGTCAAAGCGCGCATGATTTGTGGCACGCAGCCATCAATAGCCGGGGCCGGTTCTTCAGCGTGGAAAGCCCCGATGCCTTGACCCAGGCCTTTAAGGACATTTTGAGCGCCATCGCATCGGAAAATAACTCTGCCTCCGCCGTGGCGACCAATTCCACCCGGCTGGACACCAGCGCCGTGGTGTATCAGGCCAAGTTCGACAGTCGCGACTGGTCGGGCCATTTGCTGGCTTTGGATATCAACAACACCGAGGATCTCAACGGCAACGGGCTGCTGGATGCGGGGGAGGACGTCAACGGCAACAGTGTTCTGGATACCGGCAATGGCACAATTGGCGCCGAATTGTGGGACGCGGGCGCCAGCGGCAAGATACCCGCCGCCGCCAGCCGCAACGTCATAACCTATAATCCGTCCGCAAGCGCAGCTTCCCGGGGAGTGGATTTCCTCTGGGCCAATCTGACTGCTACGCAACAAGGGGTGCTGAATGCCAACACGACCATCGGCGGTGGCGTAACCCCTGTACCACCTGCTGGGGGGAACGTGGGACAAAAAACCCTGGACTATATCCGTGGCGATCAGGCCCAGGAACAGACGACCGGCCCATTCCGGAAACGCACGGTTATTCTGGGCGATATCGTCAACTCGGATCCCTGGTTTGTCGGCTCGGAAGATTTCGGTTACGGCTCCTTGCCCAGCACCGAAGGAAGCAGCTATGTCACCTTCCGCAACGGCTCGACGTATCAGCAACGGCGGCGGATGCTTTATTTCGGTGCTAACGATGGCATGTTGCACGGCATTGACGCCGGTTCGTACAGCTCGGGCACCTTCAATACCGGCACCGGCGCGGAAAAGCTGGCCTACGTTCCCGACGCGGTGATTCCGCATCTCAAAAACCTGACCAGTCCCGGTTATACACACCAGTATTTTGTAGACGGCTCGCCCAAGGCGGGGGATGCGTATATCAATGCGGCGTGGAAAACCGTATTGCTCGGCACCACCGGCGCGGGCGGCAAGGCGGTCTTCGCCCTGGATGTAACCGCCCCGGACAGCTTCGGTTCCAGCAATGTGTTGTGGGAAATTAGCACCACCACCAGCCCGACCGCTTCGGACAGAATCACCGACGACACGAGCGTCGCGGGTTTTGAGAAGAATCTGGGCTATACCCTCCCCCAACCCAGTCTGGTGCGCATGTATGACGGCAGTTGGGCCGCCATCGTGGCCAACGGCTATGGGAGCGACAATAACAAGGCGGTGCTTTACATCATCAACGCGGCAACCGGTAACCTGATCCGTTCCATCGACACCAAAGTCGGTTCATCGACTGCGGGCAGCGAAAACGGCCTGTCTACGCCCATCGCCTTGGATGTGGACAACGATCGCATCACGGATTACATCTATGCCGGCGATCTGAAAGGGAATCTGTGGAAATTCGATGTAACCAAGGGCGACCCAAACCAATGGGATGTCGCTTACAGGAGCGGCGGTACGCCCAAGCCGCTCTATGTCGCCTGTACATCAAGCTCGACGCCTTGCGCCAGTGCGAGTCTCCAGCCCATTACCGCGAAACCGCAAGTAGGCAAGGCGGGCACCGGTCAGACCGGCGGGCTGATGGTGTACTTTGGCACGGGGAAGTATTTCGAGAGCGCGGATACCAGTACGACCCAAACCCAGACTTTTTATGGGATCTGGGATAAATGCGATAAAACCAGCGCCGCAGGTTGCGACGGCCGGGTATCCGGGCGCGGCAGCTTGCAACAGCAGGCGATCACCCAGGAGCTGGCCCAAGGCGGCTTCAACCTGCGGGTGACATCCAATTGCACGGTAAACTACGGCTCCACCCCGCGCTCGGGGGCTGTGTCCGCTCCCTGCACCACCACCGCCAACCGGCTCGGCTGGTACATGGATTTCATCCAGCCCGCCAGCAGCAATCTTCCCGCCAACTCCGATCTGGGTGAGCGCGTCGTCAGCGCGCCAATCCTGCGTGATGGCCGCATCATCTTCACCACCGTGATTCCATCGACGGACGCGTGTACTTTTGGCGGCACGGGCTGGCTGATGGAATTGGGTTCAACGTCAGGTCAACGGCTTGGTTCGGCGCCGTGGGATATTAACGGGGATGGCAAGCTCGATTCGAACGATCTGGTGACCTCCGGCGGTAGCAGTGTGGCGCCTTCCGGCAAGCAGTCGAAGGTGGGCATCATCAAGTCGCCGGGTATCATTTCCGCCGGCACGCAGGAATACAAATACACCAGCGGTTCCACCGGGAACCTGGAGGTCACGCTCGAAGCGGCGGGTATTTCGACAGGCCGCAAAGCCTGGCGGCAATTGCGGTAAATCACCTGGGCCGGGTTATGCGTGGATGCCGCATAACCCGGTTACAGGACGAGTGACGACGCGCCCCTCCCAAGTTGCATCGTGCCGGGCCCCCAACGGGCTTACCTGCGGGTTGTGACATTGATTCCTGGGAAAGTACTAAGCGAAACTCACACGATAGGACAAAGACAATGAAACCCAAGAAAGAAACAGGATTTACCCTTATCGAGCTGATGGTCACGGTCGCTATCGTTGGCATTTTGGCGGCCATCGCCTACCCGAGCTACGTGGAACAGATTCGAAGAACGCGACGTGCGGATGCACAGGGAGCGCTGTTCGGATTGTCCAACGCGATGGAGCGGTATTTTACGGAAAACAATCGGTATACCGGGGCCGCGGGCACCACCGCAACGCCCGCCGATATCGGCGCCTCGCGAATTTATGCGACCCAGTCGCCTTTGGACGGGACTGCAAAGTATTACAACCTGACGATCAGCGCAGCGGCTGTTGCGAGCTTTACGCTTAATGCCGCACCGATAAGCACCAGCGCTCAGAATGGGGATAAATGCGGCACGTTTACGCTGACCCATACAGGGGCTCGGGGTATATCAGGCGGAGCCTCCGGTGTGACCAGCGCCGATTGCTGGAAGTGATGTGAAGGAGATGCGAGACGTGCGGCTGGCTCCAGATACCAGAAACAACTCTCGTTCAATTGAGCGACCGACGTCATGCCGTCGCGCACTGTCAGGCGGCCTGTCTCAGGAAATATATATGCGTCGGAGAAACGCAATCATGAAGACCGACTGGTATGCGAATACCGGTTGCACGGTACTGACCCTGAATTCAACCGGTACAAAGACGCCCCCGACCTGCTGGTAGTAGGGTCTCTGTCGAGCGGCGATATTGCGAGGGGTTGGCGGGCGTTCGCGCCGCGGTCGTCCCGATCCCGAGCGCCGTTCGGTGGCGTCTTCGGACCAGCCTACGGGTTGATCACCCGGATCGCATCGAAGACGCGCGCATGGAAGCGCGGTGAGGCACAGAGGATCCCTCGGTTTCGGGACAGGCCCTTGCCACAGGAAAAGTCGAGCGGCCGGCCGTCGATGTCGGTGATTTCGGCACCGGCCTCGGCGGCGACCAGCATCCCCGCCGCGTGATCCCAGATGTTCTCCACGTAGTCTGCGCGCGTAGGGAGCCTGAGATAGGCGTCGGCCTGGCCGCGCGCGACCACGGCGTATTTGCAC
This sequence comes from Pseudomonadota bacterium, assembly GCA_030860485.1. Lineage (NCBI taxonomy): Bacteria > Pseudomonadati > Pseudomonadota > Pseudomonadota bacterium. The sequence goes on from JALZID010000278.1 coordinate 5,755, forward strand.
TGGCTGTCGAGGCGGGCGGGGGTGCCGGCCCCGCCCAGGACGGCGATGACGCGCGCGGTGGCGTCCTGCTTCGAATGCCCGGACTCGACCGACTCGCAGACGCGGATCGGCCCCTCGCTCGTCCCACACCTGACTGCCGTCCCGCCCGACGCCACGCCGTCCGGCGTAGAGACCCAGGCGCCGCCTACGCGGCTCGCGTAGTACAGGAGACCGACCGGGTCCGGATCGGCGAAGGACCGACCGAAGTCGCGCGAGAGGTTGGGGCAGCCCATGACCCCCACCGTGACCTGAGCGTCCTCGATGAACGCGAGCGAGATCGCGTACTGGCCACCACGCAGGAAGCCCTTGGTCCCGTCAATCGGGTCGAGCGTCCAGTAGGCCGGGGCCGTGGCGTCGTGCGCACCGGAATCAATGGCGGCGAGGACCTCGCCCGGCGTGATCCCGGGCCACACGATGCGCACCGTCGTGGTCACTGCCTCGCGAACCGCGGCCCCGGCCTCGGATCGCAACAGTTCGGCGCTCTCCTCGCCCACGAGGAGAAACCTACCTAGCATCGCCCGCAGTCGCAGGCAGATCAAGGCCTGGACGGCGAAATCCGCGATGGTCACCGGGCTGCGATCGCTCTTTACGAGTCCCGGGGACTCTTTGATCCGTCCCTGGATCACGCGTGCCACGCCCATCGCTTCCGCGACGGCGGTGCGGGCGGTGGCGAGGAGGGGCTCTGTGTCTGTCATGGGCGAGTGGTCATTGCTACTAGTGGGGTGCGCTAGTGGGGGGTTGCGCGCGTCCCTATAATAATCCCCCGCATGCGTTATCAAGGAGACGACGGCCGAGATGTCGCAACCAGTGCGTTATGAAGTGAGTGCCGAGATGGCAGCACGCGCCCATATCGACCGGGCCGCGTACCAGGCCCTCTACCGGCGTTCGATCGAGGACCCGAGCGGCTTCTGGGCGGATCAGGCCCAGCAGTTCGTGACCTGGTCGCAGCCTTGGACGCGGGTCCTCGACTGGGATTATCAGGTGCCCCGGATCCGCTGGTTCGAGGGGGCGAAGCTCAACGTCGCCTACAACTGCCTGGACCGCCATCTGGCGAGCCGCGGGGATCGGACGGCGATCCTCTGGGAAGCCGACGAGCCGGACGAAACGCGGTCCATAAGCTACCGCGAGCTGTTCGATGCCGTCTGCCGTTTCGCCAATACCTTGAAGGCGCGGGGTGTGGGCAAGGGCGACCGGGTCGCGATCTACCTGCCCATGGTCCCCGAAGCGGCTGTCGCGATGCTGGCCTGTGCCCGGATCGGGGCCGCCCACTCGGTCGTGTTTGGGGGCTTTTCTCCGGAATCGCTCAAGGACCGTATCCTCGACTCCGACTGCCGGGTTGTGGTCACCGCCGACGAGGGGCTCCGCGGTGGGCGTCACGTACCGCTCAAGGCCAACGTGGATGCCGCGCTCCTGGCCTGTCCCCGGGTCCACACCGTGTTCGTGGTGAGACGCACGGGCCGACCCATCGACTGGCAGACCGGCCGTGACCTCTGGTACCATGAGACGGTCGCCGCCGCCGACCTAGAATGCCCTCCCGTCGAGATGGATGCCGAGGACCCCTTGTTCATCCTCTACACTTCGGGCTCGACCGGGAAACCCAAGGGCGTCCTGCATACCAGCGGCGGCTATCTCGTCTACGCCGCCATCACCCATCGCTATGTGTTCGACTATCACGACGGCGACATCTACTGGTGCACGGCGGACGTCGGCTGGGTGACGGGGCATACGTACTGCGTCTATGGCCCGCTCTGCAACGGTGCCACGACCCTCATGTTCGAAGGGATCCCGACCCACCCGAACCCGGGGCGCTTCTGGGAGGTGGTGGACCGTTACCGGGTCAATATTCTCTATACCGCCCCGACCGCCATCCGCGCCCTCATGGCCCAAGGGGACGCCTGGGTGCAGAAAGGCCGCCGCACGAGCCTGCGGGTCCTCGGAACCGTCGGCGAGCCCATCAACCCCGAGGCCTGGGAGTGGTATTACCGGATCGTGGGGGAGGGGCGTTGTCCGATCGTGGATACCTGGTGGCAGACCGAGACCGGCGGCATCCTCATCTCGCCACTGCCGGGTGCCACCGCGCTCAAACCCGGTTCCGTGTCCCTGCCGTTCTTCGGGGTCGTGCCGGCCATCGTCGATGAGCGGGGGCAAGTGCTGGAAGGAGCGGCCGACGGCATGCTCGTGATCACCCGCTCCTGGCCCGGGCAGATGCGGACCGTGTACGGGGACCATCAACGCTTCCGCGAGACGTATTTCGCCCGCTTTCCAGGGTTCTACTTCACAGGGGATGGAGCGAGGCGGGACGCGGACGGGTACTACTGGATCACTGGGCGGGTGGACGACGTACTCAATGTCTCGGGCCATCGCCTCGGGACCGCCGAGGTCGAGAGCGCGCTGGTCCTGCACGAGACGGTCGCCGAGGCGGCGGTCGTGGGCTTTCCACATCCCATCAAGGGCCAGGGGATCTATGCGTATGTGACGCTCATGTCGGGTGTCGAGCCCTCCGAGGCCCTGCGCGCCACGCTGGTCGGCCACGTGCGCCGGGAGATCGGGCCGATCGCCGCGCCCGACGTCATCCAGTGGGCCCCGGGGTTACCGAAGACGCGTTCCGGGAAGATCATGCGCCGCATCTTGCGCAAGGTGGCGGCCAACGAGATCGATGCCCTGGGGGATGTCAGTACGCTAGCGGACCCCTCGGTCGTCGAAGACCTGGTTCGCAACCGGCTGGGCTAGGAGGGTCAGGTTACCTGGCCGATGAATGTTGCAGCGCAATAGCCACGGTGCTAGACTGCCCGGACTGGACGGCATGCGCGGACTTGCGGGATATACAGGCACGTGTGCACCGACGAGCGGACCCGCCACGGTGATCTTCGAGACGCAGAGGCATAAACGATGAGCGAGAAAGGCGTCCCCTGGGGCGAGGAGTGGATGGCGTCGCAGCGCGCGTTCTGGGATACGTGGTCGCGCCTGTATCGACAGGCCGCAGAGCCGGCCTCGAGCGGTTTCTCGGTACCCTGGACTGCGGCGCTGGAGGTGTGGCAGAAGTCGGTGTCGCAGCCGACCTCGGAGCCGGGCCAGGCCTTTCTGCAAGGGTTGCTGCGCCAGGGCAAGGTGTTCCTGCGCCTGGCCGAGGACTTCACCAGGCTCGCGGGCAGTGCGAAGGGCACCGAATGGCAGGAGGTGTTCCAGGGCAAGGTCAATGACTGGAAGGCGATGCTGACGGCGGGCAGCCCCGCGGACATGACCCAGGCGATGCGGGGCCTCATGCCGTTCTTCGAGTTGCCGTTTGAAACCTGGACACGGACCGTCTCGGCTTTCTCGGTACTGCCCGGTGATTTCCTGCAAGCCCTGAAACCCGAAGGCCTGCGCCAGGTGACGGACGAGGTTCACGACCGGATCGGACGATTTCTGTCCGTGCCGAGCGTCGGATACACGCGCGAATGGCAGGACCAGAACCAGCGCGGCGCCAAGCTTGTGCTCGACTACCAGAGGGCGTCGCAAGAATATCTGAATGCCCATGCCCGGCTCGGTGTGGATACCATCGAGCGATTTTCGAAGCGGATCATGGAGCACGCCGAGACGGGCCGCGAGATCACCAGCCTACGCGAGGTCTACGATCTCTGGGTGGATGCCGGCGAGGCGGCCTACAGCGAGTTCGTCCTGACCGAGGAATACGCCGCGATCTACGGGCGTGTCGTCAACGCCTTGATGGCGTTGAAGCACCACAGCCAGAACCTCGTGGATGAGGCCGTCGGTGCCGCCAATCTCCCGACCCGCCGAGGCATGACGACCCTGCAATGCCGGCAGCAGGAGGTAGGCCGCCAGATCGCGGCGCTGCGCTCCGAGCTCCGCGAGGCGCTCGGCGACGGCCTGAACGCCCGCATCCGGCGTTTCGAAGAGGGATTGGGGGAGGCCCTGGGCGGGGTCGATGTGAAGGCGCTCAGCGCGGAGGTACAGGCGCTACGCGGCGATGCGCTGCGGGTGGCGGACCTGGAGCGGGAGATCGCGCTCTTGAGCGCGGACAACAAGCGCCTGTCGGCGGCGGTGGGAGCGCTCTCGGCGAACGGCCAGGAAACCACGGGGCTCGGGAAGCGTGACGCTGTCGCGCCCGCCGCCAAAGGCCGCACGCCTGCCCGGACGCCGGCGGCGCGATCGCGATCGAAGACCACCTGAGGGGAGCCGAGCCATGTTTCCGTTTCAGATCCGCCCGGACCGGGCATTGGAGGAGATGCAGGAGTTCGGGGTCAAGCTGAGCCATGGCCTCAAGACTCTGAGCGAGATCGGTGACATCGATGTCGGGGCGACCGACAAGGACGCCATCTATACCGAGGACAAGGTCGTCCTGTACCATTTTCGCCCCCTCGTCGAGAACCACAGACCGGTACCGGTCCTAATCGTCTACGCCCTGGTCAACCGCCCCTACGTGGCCGATCTGCAAAAGAGCCGCTCGATGGTCCGCGGTCTCCTCGCCGGGGGGCTCGATGTGTATCTGATCGACTGGGGTTATCCGGACAGTGCCGATCGCTTTTTGACGCTCAACGACTACATCAACGGTTACATCGATCGGTGTGTGGACATCTTGCGCAGGCGCCACGGTGTGGACAAGATCAGCCTCCTCGGGATCTGCCAGGGCGGTACCTTCAGCCTGTGCTACAGCGCCATCCACCCGCATAAGGTGCGCAACCTGATCACCACCGTGACCCCGGTCGATTTCCACACGGAAGGGGATCTATTAAGCCACTGGGTGCGCCACGTGGACGTGGATCTCCTGGTCGAAACCATGGGCAACATCCCGGGCGAGATGCTGAACTGGACCTTTCTTTCGCTCAAGCCGTTCCGCCTCTCCGGGCAGAAGTACCTCGACATGATCAACACCCTGGATGACCCGGTGATGTGCAAGAACTTCATGCGGATGGAGAAATGGATCTTCGACAGCCCCGATCAGGCCGGGGAGGCGTTCCGCGGGTTCATCAAACAGTTCTACCAGGGCAACCGGCTCATCAAGGGCGAGGTCATGATCGGCGAGAAGAGCGTCGACCTCGAGAACATCACCATGCCGGTGCTCAACATCTACGCGACGGACGACCACCTGGTCCCACCGGCCGCGTCGCGCGCCCTCAAAAAATATGTCGGTACCAAGGACTACACCGAGCTCGAGTTCCCCGGCGGACACATCGGCATCTACGTGAGCGGCAAGGCCCAGCAGCTCATCCCGCCCGCGGTCAGCGAGTGGTTGGCCAAACGGTATTGACGCGCGGCCAATCGTCGCGAAATCGTTCGACGGACCTGGCTTGAGGGGCCAAGTGAACGCACGTTTCACCTGGTCGACGTGTTCACGATCGGACGCTGAAAAGCCACCACCCTTGGCCTGGGACAGGCCAAGGGTGGTATGTCGCTGGGGTAAACTCAGGAAGCCGCGGCCACCTTCTTGGCGGGGAGGACGGTTGCCTTCTTGATGGGGGCCAAGCCCGCGTCGATTGCCTTGTCGGCCCACGCGGTGAATTCGTCCTTGGACTCCGTCAAGACCTCGGTGGTCTTGCGCAGGGTATCGAGGAGCTTGTCGTTGTATTCGGTGCTGAGCTTGGTGAAGCCCGACAACAGGTCCTTGTAACCGTTCGCCTCGGAATACAGGGTCAGATGCTTGACGCCGGTGTCCATGAAGGTGCTGAGGAAGCCGAGTTGGTGCTCGGCGAGCTTCTCGGTGGCCTTGGTGCCGATTTCGCCCAGCTCCTTGAAGGACGCGTACGCGCTGTTGCTTAGGCTGGTCCAGGATTCGAGATAGTCGGTTTGCATGGTCTTCCCTCCTAATGGGGTGAGTGGATGTACACGTGGTTTGGCATGAGTTCCGTATGATGCTGCAATGCAGCATAGTCCACCCATCGGCCACTGTCAAGCACCTTGAGGCAGGTCACTTCGTCTTTGCGACCTTGGGGGGCGCGCTCGCCGCCGCGACTCCCTTTTCCACCCAGGCGCTCAGCTCGCTGCGACAGTCGGCCAGCAAATCGTTGGTCGATCGCACGATGTCGACGAACTTGTTGCTGTACTGGTTTACCAGCTCGGCCTGCTTGGCGAGCAGGTCCTTCGGGTCTTTGGCCCCGCCCATCATCTGCAGCTCCCGAGACGTGGCCTCCAGGCAGGCGCTCAGGATCTGCTGCTGCTGTTCCGTCATGCGCGCCAGGATGCGCTCGTTGATCTGGCCGAGCTCCTTCATGGATTCCAGCGCCTGGCGGCTCACCGTCGCCCACTGGTCGAGTAGTTCGGTTTGCATGGTGCCCTCCTGTTCGATAGTCGGTGGTATTTCTGATGCCCACTGCCCCGTCTTTTGGCCGGCAGGCCCCGCCGGGCGCCGCGTGCGTTCTCCGCCCATTCTAGAGCAAAGGCGCTTCGATGCTATACTTCCAGGCCGTCCCGCGTTGCTCGGAAGCGAAGACGGGCTGTCCTAGGCCGGCCCGGCCGGCGCAAGGTTGGAATTTAACATGTGTTTGAAGAGGTGTAGTGCATGACGATGACTCACGACCGGGCGAAGCGGACCAAGAACCAGCGGTTGCTGAAATGGGTGGACGAGATCGCCGCCTTGTGCAAGCCGGATCGGGTCTATTGGTGTGATGGTTCGCAAGAGGAATACGAGCACCTGTGCGAGGAGTTGGTGCAGAAGGGCACGTTCACCCGCCTGAACCCGACGAAGAGGCCCCGGAGCTATCTGGCCCGGTCCCACCCGACGGACGTCGCGCGTGTCGAGGATCGGACCTTCATCTGCAGCGCGCGCAAGGAGGACGCCGGGCCCACCAACAACTGGATGGACCCCAAAGAGATGCGCGGCATCCTCAGGGGTCTCTTCGACGGCTGCATGCGCGGTCGTACCCTGTACGTCGTACCCTTCAGCATGGGGCCGATCGGCTCGCACATCTCTCACATCGGCGTCGAGATCAGCGATTCCGCCTATGTCGCCGTCAATCAGCGCATCATGACGCGCATGGGGCAGGCGGCCCTCGATGCCCTCGGGCCCGATGGGGAGTTCGTTCCCTGTGTGCACTCGGTCGGCGCTCCGGTGCAGTCCCACCGGGAGGACGTGATCTGGCCGTGCAACGACACCAAATACATCACGCACTTCCCCGACACCCGTGAGATCTGGTCGTTCGGTAGCGGTTACGGCGGCAACGCGCTGCTCGGCAAGAAATGTTTCGCGTTGCGCATCGCCTCGGTCATGGCCCGCGACCAGGGGTGGCTCGCCGAGCACATGCTGGTCCTGGGTGTCGAGTCACCAAGCGGGGAGAAGACCTATGTCTCGGCGGCGTTTCCGAGCGCCTGCGGCAAGACCAACTTCGCGATGTTGATCCCCCCCAAGGCCTTCGACGGCTGGAAGGTAACGACCATCGGGGACGACATCGCCTGGATCAAGCCGGGCGCCGACGGGCGCTTCTATGCGATCAATCCCGAGTCCGGCTACTTCGGGGTGGCGCCGGGCACCAACATGGATTCGAACCCGAATGCCATGTTGACGCTCAAGGAGAACTGCATTTACAGCAACGTCGCCTTGACGGACGACGGGGACGTGTGGTGGGAGGGCATGAGCAAAGAGCCCCCCGCGCACCTGATCGACTGGAAGGGGAACGACTGGACCCCGGCCAGCGGGACGCCCGCGGCCCATCCCAACGCGCGTTTCACAGCGCCCGCGGGGCAATGCCCCTCGATCGATCCGGCCTGGGAGGACCCGAACGGTGTGCCGATCAGCGCCTTCGTGTTCGGCGGCCGGATCAGCAAGAACTTCCCATTGGTACTTCAGGCCCATGACTGGGAGCACGGGGTCTACCTCGCGGCCACCATGGGCTCGGAGGCCACCGCGGCCGCCGTGGGCCAGGCGGGCATGCGGCGCGATCCGATGGCGATGCTGCCCTTCTGTGGCTACAACATGGCCGATTACTGGAAGCATTGGCTGCGGATCGGTCGCGAGCGCGTGGCCACGCCGCCCCTGATCTTCCGGGTCAACTGGTTCCGCAAGGACGAGCGCGGCAAGTTTATCTGGCCGGGCTATGGCGAGAACATGCGTGCCTTGAAATGGATCGTGGACCGCTGCCGGGGTCGGGCGCGCGGGGTGGAGAGCCCGCTCGGCTGGGTGCCGCCCTATGAGGCGCTGAACTGGGACGGCCTGTCCTTCCCTCGCGAGCGATACCTCGAGATCATGAACATCGATCGCGAGCGGGCCCGCCAAGAGGCGAACGATCAGGAGGAGTTGTTCACCCGCTTCGGCGATCACCTGCCGCGGGAGATGGAGATCGAGCGCGAGCTCGTGCTCTCCAGGCTGTATCACTCGCCGCCGGTCTGGGACCTCGGGGTGGCGAGCGCCGCTTGAGCCCCTTTTTCTTATCCGAACCCCTATGACGCGAAAAGGCGGTCGCAAGACCGCCTTTTTTCCTGGACCCTTTGTGCTTGACCGAGGTCGATGACCTCCGCCTCCGCGAACGACGCCCGCCGCCGGCTGGCGACATCATGGCCGGTATAGGTACATTGCTCGTCGGCCGCCAGGAAGGCGGCGGCCCTGGCGATCTCTTCGGGCTGGTCCAGGCAGTTCAGGTTGAGCAGGCGCAGGATCGTGTGACTGGCGTCTTCCGGGGCGGTTTCTAAACACCCGGCAGACACCGTGTTCACGGTGATCCCCTGGTCCTGAACCTCACGTGCGAGCGCGCGCGTGAACCCCAGTATGCCGGCCTTGGCTGCCGCGACCTGGGGGGTGGGCGTCCCGGCGCTGCCGCTCGAGACGATGGTGATGATGCGTCCGTAACGGCGCTTCGACATCCCCGGGATCAGGTTGCGGGCGAGGTTGAAGAGCCCGTCGAGGCCGGCATCGAGCACCGCTCTCCAGTGTTCGCTCTCGGCGCACCGTGCTTCCGGAGCGGTGCAATGGACCAGGATGTCCACCGCCCCGTAACGTCGCTCCGCCCAGCGCGCAAGCCGGGCGCAGTCCTCGAAGCGGCCGATGTCGCACTCGACGACGGTGATGTCACCATGGCGGCCATGGTGATCGCGCCGCTGCCTGGCATGGGTGGCTTCGGAAGGCGGATAGGTCGCGGCCACCCGAAACCCGGACTCCGCGAGCCGCTCGCACACGGTAGTGCCGAGAATACCCCGGGCGCCGGTCACGAGCGCGAGGCGTGAGGGCGTGGAGCGGAATAAGGAGAGGGCATTGGGCGAGAGGAACCCCGCGAGCGAACGGTAGTGCTCGGCCGCGCTCCTGAAGGCCAGGTCGATGCTCGCGCGCTGGTCGTCCACGAGCCGGCCCCAAAAGCGTTCGCCGAGCTCGGCCACGGCGATAGCCGATCCGAGGCCCATGCCCGCGGCGCGGACCCAGTAATCCATCCCCTGCCTGCCCATCTGATCGAGCCACATAGGACGCCCTCATTGCGATGATGCCGAAAGGCAACAAACGATGTGCCAGCCCTCGAGGCACGGGTATCACCGCGCGCCATCGGCGTGTCAGCCTGTATTATTCTTGTCCGAGCCCTCTGCCTCTGCCTCTCCGTCTTGTCCGCGCGCGAGACCCGCGGCCTTGAAGAAGCTGTCCTGCATCTTCTTGATCATCTCGAGGTTGTGTTGGGTGATCTCGGTCATGGCCGTCAAGGGGTTGCGCTTGACCGCTTCATTGATCTGGGCGTGAAAGCGCTTCTGTTGCTCGCTGAAGAGCGAAAGGCTTTGCTCCAAAAAGCTCGCCGCGACACCCTGGACGGTGTCGCCATAGAAACGGATGATCCGGGTCAGCGCATCGGTGCTGAAGATCGGCTCACCGCAGCCCTCCTGCTCGCTGATGATCTGCAACAGGATGCTGCGCGTGATGTCCTCGCCGCTCTTTTGGTCCTTGACGCAGAACGCGACGTTCTCCAGGACCAACCCGCGCACGTCGGCCAAGGTGATGTACTTGCTTTCGACCGTGTCGTAAAGACGCCGATTGGGGTACTTCTTGATGATGCGCTTGTCTTCCATCGCTCGTGCCGGGGTTGGTCCCGACATCACATCATGTGCTGGCCCCCGTTCGTCGCGAGGTTCGCCCCGGTGATGAAGCACGCCTTGTCGGAGGCCAGGAAATCGACCAGATAGGCGACCTCCTGGGCCTCGCCCAGACGCCCGACCGGGATCTGCGCGATGATCTGTTTGCGGATGTTCTCCGGCACCGCCATCACCATCTCGGTCGCGATATAGCCGGGCGACACGGTATTGACGGTGATGCCCTTGCGCGCCACTTCTTGCGCCAGCGACATGGTGAAGCCGTGCATGCCGGCCTTGGTGGTCGTGTAGTTGGCCTGCCCGATCTGGCCCTTCTGCCCGTTGATCGAGGAGATGTTGATGATGCGCCCGAAGCCGCGGTCGATCATGCCGCCGATCACCTGCCGGGTCACGTTGAAGAGGCTGTCGAGGTTGATGCCGAGCACGGTGTCCCACTGCTCGCGGGTCATCTTGCGAAACGTCACGTCCATGGAGATCCCCGCGTTGTTGACCACGATGTCGATGGGACCGAGGTCCGTCTCGATCGCCGCGACCATCTGGCCGCAGCCCTCGAAGTCCCGGACGTCCACGCCGTAGGTCTTGAAGTCGTAGCCCTGCGCGCGCACCTCGGATAGCCACTGCCGGGCCTTGTCCTCGTTGCGGTAGTTTGTCGCGACCCTGGCCCCCGAGTCGGCGAGTTGCCGGCAAATCGCGGCCCCGATCCCGCTCGTGCCACCCGTGACGAGCGCCACGCGCCCCGCGAGCTCCGTTTTCATTCGTTGGCCTCGTTTCTCCCTACCGTTCCACCGCCAAGGCCATACCCTGGCCGCCGCCGATGCAGAGCGTCGCGAGACCGCGATGGGCATCGCGGCGTTTCAGCTCGTAGAGCAGGGAGCAGAGGACGCGCGCCCCGGAGGCGCCGATCGGGTGGCCGAGCGCGATGGCCCCGCCGTTGACGTTGACCCGGTCGAGGTCCCAGCCGAGATCGCGGTTCACCGAGATAGCCTGGGCCGCGAAGGCCTCGTTGGCCTCGATCAGGTCGAGATCCTGGACCTTCCAACCCGCCTTCTCCAGGCAACGGCGCGTGGCCGGGATGGGGCCTGTGCCCATGATGGCCGGGTCCACCCCGGCGCTCGCGTAGGCGGCGATGCGGCACAGCGGCGTGAGGCCGAGGGCCTTGGCGCGCGCGGCGCTCGTGACGATCACGGCGGCCGCCCCGTCGTTGATCCCGGAGGCGTTGCCGGCCGTCACGGTGCCCTCCTTGTCGAAGGCCGGCCTGAGCTTGGCGAGGGACTCCGCCGTCGTCCCATGGCGCGGAAACTCGTCGGTGTCGAAGACGATCGGGTCGCCCTTCTTCTGCGGGATCTCGATGGGGATGATCTCGTCTTTGAAGCGCCCGGCCTTCTGGGCGGCCTCGGCGCGCTCTTGGGACAGTGCCGCGAAGGCATCCTGTTCCTCGCGGCTGATCCGATATTTCTTGACGATGTTCTCGGCCGTGATCCCCATGTGGATGTTGTTGAAGATGTCCCACAGGCCCTCATTGATCATGGTGTCCACGAGCTTCCACTCGCCCATCTTCTGCCCGTTGCGCGAGCCCGGCAGCACGTGCGGCGCGAGGCTCATGTTCTCCTGTCCCCCGGCGACGGCGATCTCGGCGTCACCGGCGCGGACGGCCTGGGCGGCGAGGGCGACGGCCTTGAGGCCGCTGCCGCATACCTTGTTGATGGTCATGCAGGGCACCGTGTGCGGCAAGCCGGCCCCGATCGCCGCCTGCCGGGCCGGGTTCATGCCGACCCCCGCGGTCAGGACCTGGCCCAGGATCACATCGTCCACGGCCTCGGCTGGGATCCCGGTTCGCGACAAGAGGTTGGCGATGACCCTGGCGCCCAAGGTCGCGGCTGGGATAGTCGACAGGCTGCCTCCGAATGAGCCGATGGCCGTGCGGCCCGCGGCGACGATGACGACATCCGACATGGTTCGATCTCCTGTCACGCTGCAATGCAATAAGCCTAACAGAGTGCGGGCCGGGGATCCAGCGCCGGGACGGCGGAAAGACGGCGGAAAGCCTTTCCTGCTGCGTGGATTCCCCCTGGTCAGAGGTTGATGGGACGCCCATCCACCGCCAGCGCCGCCTCGTGGATCGCCTCGGCGAGCGTCGGATGGGCATGGACGGTGCGCGCGAGGTCCTCCGCGCTGGCGTCGAAGGACATGGCGAGGACGGCCTCGGCGATGAGCTCGGAGGCTTGGGGTGCGAAGAGGTGTACGCCCAGGATGCGATCGGTCTTCTCATCGGCGAGGACCTTGACGAGGCCGGCGGTCTCACCCATGGCCCGCGCCCGCCCGCTGGCCTGGAGCGGGAAGCGGCCGCCGCGATAGGCGCGGCCTTCCGCCTTGAGGGCCTGTTCGCTCGGACCGACCCAGGCGATCTCGGGCCAGGTGTAGATGACCCAGGGGATGAGCCCATGGTCCACCGCCGGGGACTGCCCGGCGATGCGCTCGGCCACCGCGACCCCCTCTTCGGAGGCCCTGTGCGCCAGCATGGGTCCGGCCACGACATCACCGATGGCGTAGATCCCCTCCGAGGTGGTTCGGCACTGTCCATCGACCTCGATGAACCCGCGGGCATCGAGCTTCACGCCCGCCGCCTCGACCCCGAGGCCCTCGGTATTCGGGCGCCGTCCCACGGCCACCACCAGCCGATCCACGCCGAGCCACTCGATCGTTTCGCCGACCCGATAGGCGAGGCGCACCTCCTGTCCCTGGCGTTCGACGCCCTGTACCGCGCAACCGAGCCGGATCTGCAAGCCTTGGCGCTTGAGCTCCTTCGCGGCCTGTCGGGTGATGTCGGTATCCGCGCTCGGCAGCCAGGTCTCCAGGGCCTCGAGCAGCACGACCTCCGAGCCCAGGCGCCGCCACACGCTCCCGAGCTCGATCCCGATGACCCCGGCCCCGATGATCCCGAGGCGACCGGGGACCTCGGTGAAGGCCAGCGCCCCGGTCGAGTCGCAGATGCGGTCGTTGTCGATGGGCACGCCCGGCAGCGGGGCCGGCACCGAGCCGGTCGCGATGATGAGGTGGCTTGCAGAGACGGTGAGCGGCGCGCCACCCTCCCACGGGCTGATCTCGACCTGCCCGCCGCCCCGAAGCCGCCCATGTCCCTGAAGCCAGGTGATGCCGTGCTTCTTGAAGAGCCCGGCGATCCCCTGCGTCAAGGCCCGGACCACCTGGTCCTTGCGTGCCAGCATCGTGGCGAGGTCCAGGCGGAGGCCCTCGACACCGATCCCGTGGGCCTTCGCCTCGTGGGCGATGTGGTGGAAATGGTGCGAGGAATCGAGCAGGGCCTTGGAGGGGATGCAGCCGACGTTCAGGCAGGTGCCACCGAGCACCGGTTTTCCCGCGGGATCCCTAAAGGCCTCGGCGCAGGCCGTCTTCATCCCCAGTTGGGCGGCCCGAATGGCCGCCGTATACCCGCCCGGCCCGGCCCCGATCACGAGGCAGTCGTAGTGCTCCACGCCCAAGGTCATCGAGCCCAAGGTAATCGAGCCAAAGCTCATCAATGAGTTAGAGGTCGAGGAGCAGGCGCGCGGGGTCTTCGAGGTGCTGCTTCAGGGTCACGAGGAATAACACCGCCTCGCGCCCGTCGATGATGCGATGGTCGTAGGAGAGCGCCAGGTACATCATGGGCCGGATCATCACCTGGCCGCCCTCGGCGATGGGGCGGTCCTGGATGCGGTGCATGCCGAGGATGGCGCTCTGCGGGGGATTCAGGATCGGGGTGGAGAGCAGCGAGCCGAACACCCCGCCGTTGGTGATCGTGAAGGTCCCGCCGCTCAGCTCCTCGACCTTGAGCTTGGCCTCGCGTGCCTTCTCGCCGTACTCCCGGAGCTTGGCCTCGATGGCACCGAAAGACAGGTGCTCGACGTCGCGGAGGACGGGCACCACGAGCCCGCGCGGGGAGCTGACCGCGATGCCGAGGTCGTAATAGTCGTGATAGACGATGCCCTCGCCCTCGACCGCGGCGTTCACGATCGGGTAGCGCTTGAGCGCCGCGACCGCCGCCTTGCAGAAGAACGACATGAACCCGAGGCGCACCCCGTGGCGGGCTTCGAAGGCCTCGCGGTGACGGTCGCGCAGCGCGGTCACCGGCTGCATATCGACCTCGTTGAAGGTGGTGAGGATGGCGTACTGGTGTTGAGCGGCCAGCAAGCGCTCGGCGATGCGCCGGCGCAGCCGCGTCATGGGGACCCGCCGCTCCCCCGCCTCATCGGCATGCGCGACGGGCTCGGCCACCGGCGGCGCATTCGGAGGTGCGGTCTCCTCGGTCGGCTTGAGATACGTGAGCACGTCGGATTTGGTGAGGCGGCCGTCCTTCCCACTCGCCGGGACCGCCTGCGGATCGATCGCATGCTCGGCCACGAGCTTGCGTACGGCTGGGCTCAGCTTGGTGATTTCCTTGTCACTTTTGGCATTGTCACTTTTGGGCTTGGGTGCCGGAGGCTCGGGGCCAGGCGTCGTAGGTGTGGGCTCGGCAGCAGGGGGCGGTGGGGGAGGGAGGTCAGCAACCGCTTTGAGGAGGGTCGTGTCGATGACGGCCAGGGTCTCGTGGCTCACGGCGGTCTGGCCCTCCTGCTTGCGCAGCTCTTTGAGGACCCCATCCTCGGGGGCGCTGACCTCGAGCGTGACCTTGTCGGTCTCGAGATCGACGAGCGGCTCGCCGCGTGTGAGGCGCTCACCCACCCGCTTGCGCCACGGGAGCAGCGTGGCGTCCGCGATCGACTCGGCGAGCTGGGGGACCTTGACCTCGACGAGCACGGTTCGTTACGCGGTCATCTGCCGGGCCAGGGGCATGCGATCGAGCCTGAGCGCCTCGTCCACCAGGGCCTGCTGTTGCTCGAGGTGCTTGGAGCTGTAGCCGACCGCCGGCGACGCAGAGTAGGGGCGCGCCACGAGCCGGAGTTGCTGGGGCTCGTGCAGCCGCCCGAACAGGTGCAGGCGCGCCAAGAGATACACCCAGGCCCCCTGGTTGCGCGGCTCCTCCTGGACCCACACGAGGTCCAGGGCGTTGGGATAGGCCGCGAGCGCGGCGTCCATCTCCTCGACCGGGAAGGGGTAGAGCTGCTCGACGCGAACGATGGCCGTGTCCTGGATCTTGTGCGCCCGGCGCGCCTCCAATAGATCGAAGTACACTTTGCCGCTGCACACCAGCACGCGGTCCACGCCTTTCGGATCGAGGGGATCGACCTCGTGCATCACGGGCTCGAAGCGCCCATGGGTGATCTCCGGCAGGGTGGAGGTCGCGAGCCGATGGCGCAACAGGCTCTTCGGGCTCATGACCACGAGCGGTTTGCGGTAGCAGCGCAGCACCTGGCGCCGCAGGAGATGAAAGCACTGCGCCGGGGTGCTCGGGACGCACACCTGGATGTTCTCCTCGGCGGCCAACTGGAGATAACGCTCGAGGCGCGCCGAGGAATGCTCCGGGCCCTGGCCGTCATAGCCGTGCGGCAGCAACAACACGAGACCGCACAAACGCCCCCACTTGGCCTCGCAGGAGGTGATGAACTGGTCGATCACGACCTGCGCCCCGTTCGCGAAGTCGCCGAACTGGGCCTCCCACACCACCAGCGCATTGGGCTCGGAGCTGCTGAAGCCGTACTCGAACCCCAGGACCGCCTCCTCGGAGAGGATGGAGTTGACGGTCAGAAAACTCGCCTGGCCCGCGCGGATGTGCTGCAGGGGGACGAAGGTCTCGTCGGTCTTCTGGTCGTGGATGACGGCATGGCGGTGGAAGAAGGTGCCGCGCTCGCTGTCCTGACCGGACAGCCGCACCGGGAAGCCCTCATCGACCAGGCTCGCATAGGCCAGGGTCTCGGCACATCCCCAGTCCATGGGGAGCTTGCCGTGGGCCATCTCGCGGCGTTGCTCGATGATCCGGGTGACAGCACGGTGCAACTCGAAATGCCCCGGTACCTCGGTGAACCGCTCGGCGAGCGCCCGGATCCGGTCCGAAGTGATCTGGGTCTCGCAGGGCTCGCGCCAGTGTTTGCCGTGGTAGGGCTCGAAGCTCACGCGCAGCTCGTTCTTGATGTTGTAGACGAGTGCCCCGGCCACGACCTCGTTGTGCTCCAGCGATTCCACGTAATGCCGTTCCAGAGCCTGCCGTTCCTGGCCGCCGACCACCCCTTCGGCCACCAACTTGGCCGCATAGGTCTCGACCACCGGCGGTTGCTGTCGGACCTTCTGGTACATGATGGGCTGGGTCGCCGCCGGCTCGTCGGCCTCGCTGTGGCCGTGCTTGCGATAGCACACGAGGTCGATCACCACGTCCTTGTTGAACTCCATGCGGTAATCCAGGGCCAGCCCGGCGACCATGACCACGGCCTCCGGGTCATCGCCGTTGACGTGCAGTATGGGCGCCTGGACCATCTTGGCCACATCGGTGCAGTAGAGCGTCGAGCGTGAATCGAGCGGATCGCTGGTGGTGAACCCGATCTGGTTGTTCACGACCACGTGGATCGTCCCCCCGGTCGTATAGCCGCGGGTCTGCGACAGGTTCAGGGTCTCCATGACCACCCCCTGGCCGGCGAAGGCCGCGTCTCCGTGCAGGAGGATGGACAACACCGAGTTGCGGGTCTTGTCGTGGCGGCGCTCCTGGCGGGCCCGCACCGAGCCCTGCACCACCGGATCGATGATCTCGAGGTGCGAGGGATTGAAGGACAAGGTGAGATGGACCGGGCCGCCCGGCGTGGCGATGTCCGAGGAATAACCGAGGTGATACTTGACGTCGCCGGAGCCGACCCCGTCCTTGCCCTTGCCCTCGAACTCGTCGAAGAGCTCGGCCGGGTGCTTGCCCACGGTGTTCACGAGGACATTGATGCGGCCGCGGTGGGCCATGCCGATCACGACCTCCTGGACCCCGAGCCTCCCGGCCCCCTGGACCAGATCGTCGAGTAGCGGGATGGTGCTCTCGCCGCCCTCGAGAGAGAAGCGCTTCTGCCCCACGTACTTCCTGTGCAGAAACTGCTCGAGCGTGGTGGCCGCGATCAGACGTTCCAGGACCCGGTGCCTCTTCGCCGGCGACAGCCCGGGCTGCCCCCGGCCGGCCTCGAGGCGCTGTTGGATCCAGCGCTTCTGGTGGGTGTCGTTGATGTGCATGTACTCGGCGCCGACGGTGCGGCAATAGGTGGCGCGCGCGATGTCGAGGATCTCGCGCAAGGTGGCCTTGGCCGGACCGACCAGCGACCCGGTGTTGAAGGTCGTATCGAGGTCCTCGTCCGTGAGCCCGTGGAAGGCCGGGTCGAGCTCCGCCACTTCCGGGCGTTCGTATTGGCGCAAGGGGTCGAGGTCGGCCTGCCGATGGCCACGAAAGCGGTAGGCATTGATGAGCTGGAGCACGGCGACTTGCTTTTGAAAGCGGTCGTCCAGCCCCGCATCGGCGGCCTCGCGTGAGGTGGCTTGTGGGTGTCCGGCGCCATCCGCGAGGTCGGAAAAGACCTCGCGCCAGGCGGGGTCCATGACGTTGGGATCCCGTAGGAACGCCTCATAGAGCGGTTCCAGGATCCCCAGATTCGCCGTCGAAAGGAGCGTAGAGGTTGGTTTCTGCATGGTGTGTAATTGGGTTGCGACGCCGGGTTCCGAAATATAGGACCTGGCGTACGTATCGTTGTTCTAAGATGTGCCTGGAGTTGTATCAGCGCAACACGCCTCGCGGATCTCTAGTGTGTGCGGTGCAATAATACCTCATAGCGTGCGCCTGGCCAAGGTTTGCGTCGGCCCGCGTGCGGGCCGCCCTTGCTGCGGCGCGCAAGCTGACGATATGCTAGGCACCGGGATCACACAGGTGGTATGGTGCCGGCGCGGCAGTACCACGGAACGGAGAAGGGCATGGCGAACGAGACGGTCACGATCACTGACAACAGCACCGGCAAGAGCATCGAGTGCCCGATCTTGCGGGGCAGCGATGGCCCCGCGGTGGTCGATATCAGCGAGCTTTACGATCGGCTGGGGATGTTCACCCTGGACCCGGGGTATGGGGCCACGGCGAGTTGCCGCAGCGGCATCACCTACATTGATGGCGATCACGGCATCCTGCGCTACCGGGGCTATCCCATCGAACAACTGGCCGAGCGCAGCACCTTCCTGGACGTGGCCTACCTTCTCATCTACGGGGATCTGCCCACGTCCTCACAGATGACGGAGTTCGACTCCTCGCTCCGCGAGCACAACATGGTGCACGAGCACCTGACCCGGTTCTTCGGGGGTTACCGCTACGATGCCCATCCGATGTCGATGATGGTGGGGGTGATGGGCGCCATGGCCTCCTACTATCACGACATCATGAACATCTACAGCGAGGAAGACCAGGACATGACGGTGCGCCGCATCCTCGCCAAGATGCCCAACCTCGCCGCGAAATGCTACAAGCATCCGGCCGGCCGCCCGTTCGTGTATCCCAACAACTCACTGGGCTACGTCGAGAACTTCCTGAACATGATGTTCGCGATCCCCTCGGAGCCGTACGTCATCAACTCAATCGCGGTACGCGCCCTCGATCTCCTGCTGATCCTGCACGCGGACCACGAGCAGAACGCCAGCACCTCGGCGGTGCGACTGGCGGGCAGCACCGAGAGCAACCCCTATACCTGTGTGGCGGCCGGCATCGCGACCCTATGGGGCAAGGCTCACGGTGGCGCGAACGAGGCCGTGATCCAGATGCTGAACGACATCAAGGACCCGAAGGACGTGCAGAAATTCGTCGATCGCGCCAAGGACAAGCAGGACGGCTACCGGCTCATGGGCTTCGGTCATCGCGTCTACAAGAACTACGACCCGCGCGCCAAGTGCATCCAAGAGGCCTGTCACGAGGTCCTCCATCACCTGGCCAACGCCCAGCGCCCGATCTTCGAGATCGCTATGAAGCTCGAGGAGATCGCGTTGAAGGATCCGTTCTTCCAGGAGCGCAAGCTCTATCCCAACGTCGATTTCTATTCTGGGATCATCCTGCAGGCGCTCGGCATCCCGACGCGCATGTTCACGGTGATGTTCGCCCTGGCGCGTGTCGCGGGCTGGCTCGCCCAATGGCGCGAGATGATCCGCAAGGAGCACGAGGGCTTCCGCATCGGCCGGCCCAGACAGCTCTATGTGGGGCCCGCGGAGCGCGATTACGTACCTATGAACGAACGCTGAGAGGGTATGAAAAAACCGTCGCGAGCGAAGGTAGGTCGCGTTCCGCCGCAGCAGAGGAACCGGAGTGTATGTTGAAACACATGAGGATTCCGAACACCGCCGGGAAGCCAGGGCCAGGGAGTGGCCCTGCTTGGCGCGCCGAGGATGCAGCGCGAGGTCCCGAGCGCAGTAGGTTTTTCACAACCTCTGAGCCAAAGAGGGGAGAGGCATGAAACCACCGGCACAAGTCACCATCACCGGGGCGGCGGGCCAGATCGGCTATGCGCTGATCTTCCGTGTCGCGTCCGGAGAGATGTTGGGCCGAGACCAGCCGATGGTATTGCGGCTTTTGGATATCGCGGCGGCCCAAAAGGCCTTGACGGGGGTGGTGATGGAGGTCCTGGACTGCGCCTTCCCGCTGGTGCAGGACATCGTGATCACCGACGATCCAAGTGTGGCCTTCCAGGATGCGGACTATGCCCTATTGGTCGGCGCCCGGCCGAGAGGCCCCGGGATGGAGCGCAGCGATCTCCTGGCCGCGAACGGCGGTATCTTCAAGGTCCAGGGCCAGGCGCTCAACGAGCATGCCAGCCGCCAGGTCAAGGTCGTGGTGGTCGGCAACCCAGCCAACACCAATGCACTGACCGCGCTGAAGAGCGCGCCCGGCCTGAGCCCGCGGTGCTTCTCGGCGCTCACGCGCCTCGATCATAACCGCGCGCTCGCGCAACTGGCGGAGAAGACCGGCGCTCCTGTCGGCGATATCCGGCGGGTCATCATCTGGGGCAACCATTCCACGACCCAGTATCCCGACATCCACCACGCGACCGTGCGCGGCGAGTCGGCGATGAAGCTCGTCGATGAGAAATGGATGGTCGATGCCTTCATCCCGAGGGTCGCGAAACGCGGCGCCGAGATCATCGACGCACGCGGCGCATCGAGCGCCGCTTCGGCCGCCAACGCGGCCATCGAGCACATGCGCGATTGGGTCCTCGGCACCCCGGAGGGCGATTGGACCAGCATGGCGGTCGCGAGCGACGGTAGCTACGGCATCGCCCCCGGCCTTGTCTATTCCTACCCCGTCACGACGAAAAACGGCGAATACGCGATCGTGCCCGACCTGCCCATCGACGCCCTCAGCCGGGAGCGGATGGACCTGACCCGCCAGGAGTTGGAAGAAGAACGCGCGGCCGTCGAGACACTGCTGGCCTAGGCCGGATTTCTTGCCACTACCCTGCTGCGACCGCGACGGGCAGTGGTGAGAAATGCGGGCTAGAAATGATAGCCGAGCCGTACCAGATGGAAGTTGATCCCGGGGTTGGAGTCGCCGATGCCCAGGTTCGACAGGTGCTGGTAGCGGTAGCCCAGCTCGAAACGGGCCCGGTCGCCGAAGCGGATCCCGATCCCTGCGTGGCTGCCGAAGGCGAATTCCGTCGAGAAGTCCTGCAGAGCGCCAAAGCGAGCACGAAGGTCGTCGCAGGAGCACGCATAGGGATCCCCCCAGATCTACTAATTTACTTATTGTGGTTCTACCGCGAACAAGCTACACGAAAATGCGCTTGGGGCAAAGCGAAACCACAGGGCCGGCGCGGGCCCCCCGCGGTGCTATCATCGCGCCGGTGGCGTCGAGGCATAGTGCGGCGATCGAAAGTTGGCTCCTGGCCGATGTGGGCGGCACGCGCGCACGCCTCGCATTCGTCGCGGCCGGCGGGACGCTCGGGTCCATCCGCGTGGCCGACAACGACCGCTATCCCGATCTGCGCGCGCTCATCGCGTCCGGTCTGGAAACGTTCCCGAAGGACCGTTCGCGGCTCGGGGCGGCACTCGCGGTGGCCGCGCCCGTAGTCGGGGACGCGGTGGCAATGACGAACCGGGACTGGGATTTCTCCATCGCGGGCTTGTGGCGCGAGCTCGGGGTTGCGCGGCTCCACGTCCTCAACGACTTCACCGCCATCGCCTGGTCGATCCCGGCCTTGGCCGCCGAGGACACGCTCGCGATCGGCGGCGGCGCGGCTAGGGCGGGTGCCCCGATTGGTGTGCTGGGCCCGGGCACGGGGCTCGGGGTGTCGGGGCTTATTCCCTGCGATCGGGGTCACGCCGTCCTCGCCGGGGAAGGCGGGCATGTCACGCTCGCGCCTGCCTGCGAGGCAGAGGAAGCGGTGCTCGCGATGGTGCGCAGGCGCTTCGGTCACGCCTCGGCCGAGCGCCTGGTCTCTGGGCCCGGACTGGTCACGCTTTACGAATGCCTACAGACGCTCGCCGGACAGGAACCGAGGACCGTGCGGCCGGAGGAGGTCACCGCGCTCGCGATAGGCGGGTCCGAACCCATCGCCCAGCGCGCGCTCGGGATGTTCTTCGGCTTCCTCGGCAGCGTCGCCGGCGATCTGGCGCTGACCCTCGGCGCGCTCGGCGGAATCTACCTCGCCGGCGGGATCTTGCCGGGTCTTGCCGATGCGCTCGCGGCCTCGGCGTTCCGAGAGCGGTTCCTCGCCAAGGGGCGCTATCGGCGTTATCTCGAGCCCATCCCCACGCGCCTCATCGTCCATCCCTGTCCGGCCTTGCCAGGCCTCTGCGCCATCGTCGAGCGCGACTAACGCAGGGCCTCGAGCGCGGGGGCGAATCCTTCCAGCGACAGCGCGACGCGGATCGGCTGGCGCTGTGCATCGTGGAACATCAGCTCGGCGTCCTGCGCCTGCTTCAGCGCGTCTACCAGTGCCGCACCGAGCTTCAGGCCGCCGCGGCAGCCCTCTGCCTCGCAGCGCTCGATCGGGAAGTGTACGGGTTCACGGCTGCCGATCCGGAGGCTCGCCCCCGGGGGGAGCGAGATCCCGAGCGGCAGGGTGAAGAGGGCGATGGGCTCCGGGCTGCCCGGCACGAGTCCGATGGCGGCACGCACCACGCGCTGTCCGCTCGCGCGCGTGACCACGTCTTGCACGATGGAGCACCGCTCCTGACCGCGCTTCGGCTGCTCGCAGCGCAGGCTCCACTGGCCGAACACCTGGCGTACCTCGGGTTCGGCAGCGGCACCGCAGACCATCAAGGCGATGAGGCAGAAGACGCGCCGCACTCCCCGTCTTCCTGCATCGAAAACCCGGTTCAAGGCGCTGGCGACACGATGGTGAGTGGCGAATGGAATGGCGAATAGCTCCGACATCGACCCGGGTTCAAGGCGCTGGCGTCCCGCCGATGCCGAAACCATATCCGGCGGGGCGCGGAAGGCGGTACCACCAATCGGGGACGCGCAGGTCGGTGAAGACGTCGTAGGGATCGTAGGGTTTGATATCGATGACCGGGGTCCCGTCGTAGGCATCGAGCCGCCGGACCTGCAGGCAGTGTCCGGTCCGGCCGAGCCACTCTACCACCGCGAGCCCGATCGGGTTCGGCCGGTCCCGGCCGCGGGTCGAGAGCACCCCCGTGAGCGGTAGGTCGTCGCGCCCGCGCGGGTGGACCATCGGACGATACCGGGCGGGATCGCAGCGGTGCATCCAGAAGAGCACGATGAGGTGCGAGTAGTCTTCGAGCCCAGCGATAGCCTCGGCATAGGCTTCGTCGATGACGATCTCGGCAACCATCTCGGCCCGCAGACGCGGTAGGTCCGCCTCCGGGACCCCGTGTCGGACGTGACCGATGGGCCTAAGCGCGATGGGGTCCAAGCGCGACTAAGGGGCGGGGTCGTCGTTGCGGCGGACGATGGCCTTGCGCTTCTCGATGACGATGTACTCCCCTTCCAGGGTCTTCCCACGCCCGGCCCGCTCCAGGTCGCGTTTCCACCAATAGAAACGCAAGCCGAGCACCACGGCGGCGGCGGCGAATATCGAAAGAAAGATGGCGAAGAAGAGGCTCGCGAGCCCGATTCCGAGAAGGGCCGCGGGCAGGAGCCAGAGCGGATTCGTCACGATGCGCTGTACGACGCGCGACCAGACGGTGTCAGACATATGGGTCTGAGGTCCCTGATATATTCATTGCGACGGACGTCCCGGTGCCCCTACCGGGCGCTGCGTCTATTTCGACCGGCCCGACCGGCGGTCACGATACCGGGCCCTCCGGGCGCCAGGTCCGACAGGGGGCAGCCGTGACCCGCTCGCCCAAATCATAGCGCACCTTGCCCGGATAGAGGACCGTCAAGACCCGCGCATGAGCGCGACCACCTGATCGATGGGGACATCGCGGGCCTCGGCCTCGTGCCTCCTCTTGTACTCGATGGTGCCTTGATCGAGGCCGCGATCGCTCAGGACCAAGCGGTGGGGGATGCCGATGAGATCGAGATCGGCGAACATGACCCCGGCGCGCTCGCCGCGGTCATCGACCAGCCCCTCGATGCCGGCCGTTTCGAGCTGGGCGGAGATGTCCTCGACCGCCGCTTGCAGTCGCAGCGAGCGGTGCAGGTTGATGGGGGCCAGGGCTACCTCGAAGGGTGCGATGGCGGGCGGCCACAGGATCCCGCGTGCATCGTGGTGCTGCTCGATGGCGGCGGCGACCACCCGCGAGACCCCGATCCCGTAGCACCCCATCATCAAGGTCACCGCCTTGCCGCGTTCGTCCAAGCAGGTTGCCCCGAGCGCCTGACTGTACTTGTCGCCGAGCTGGAAGATGTGGCCGACCTCGATGCCGCGGGCGATCTGCAGGCGGCCGTGCCCGTCTGGGCTCGGGTCGCCCGCGCACACCTCGCGCACATCGGCGCGCTGGGGCTCGGGCAGGTCCCGGCCCCAGTTCACGCCAGAGAGGTGCCGGCCGTCCTGGTTGGCGCCGCACACGAAGTCCGCGAGCGCCGCGGCGCCGTGATCGGCGATGATGGAGATGGAGAGCCCGCGGGGACCGATCGAGCCCGGGCTGCAGCCGAGCGCCTCCCGCACCCGTTCCGGCGCGGCCAGCGCCAGCGGCGTGGCCAGCGGCGCGAGCCGCTCGGCCTTGCGGGGATTGAGGTCGTGGTCGCCGCGCAGGCACAGCGCCACCAGGCCGCCGTCCTGCCCTTCGATGATGAGCGTCTTGGTGCAGCGCGCGGGCGCCACCCCGAGGAAGGCGCTGACCTCGGCGATGCTGCGCTGCTCCGGGGTGTTGACTTCCTCGAGCGGCTGTCGTGGCGGCGGGCGCGGCCCTTCGGGCGGCAAGGCCTCGCATAGCTCGACGTTGGCGGCGTAGTCACCCTCCGATGAATAGGCGATGCGATCCTCACCAGAGTCGGCCAGCACATGGAACTCGTGGGACAGCGCCCCGCCGATGTTGCCGGTGTCCGCCAAGACCGCTCGGAAATCGAGACCGACGCGTTGGAAGATGCGCGTATAGGTCTCATGCATGCGGGTGTAGGTCTCTTCCAGCGAGCCCTGATCGAGATGGAAGGAGTAGGCGTCCTTCATGAGGAACTCACGGGCGCGCATGACGCCGAAGCGCGGCCGGACCTCATCGCGAAACTTGGTCTGGATCTGATAGAAGTTCGCGGGAAGTTGTTTGTAGCTCCGGATCTCGCGGCGCACTAAATCGGTGATGACCTCCTCGTGGGTGGGGCCGAAGCAGAACTCGCGCTGGTGGCGGTCAGAGAAGCGCAAGAGCTCCGGGCCGTACTGGGCCCAGCGCCCGGACTCCTGCCACAGCTCCGCCGGTTGCACCGCCGGCATCAGGACCTCCTGGGCCCCGGCCCGGTCCATCTCCTCGCGGACGATGCGCTCGACCTTGCGCAGCACACGCAACCCGAGCGGCAGCCAGGTATAGATCCCGGCCGCGACCTTGCGGATCATGCCGGCCCGCAGCATGAGCCTGTGGCTCACGACCTCGGCGTCGGCGGGCAGCTCCCGGAGCGTCGGGAGCAGGAGCCTGGAGAGCCGCATCAGGGTTGGCAATGCTCGGCGATCCAGGCCCGCATCTTGGCGATCGACGCCTGGTGGTCCTCGTCGGTCTGTATGACGCGGGTGCCGTCGGACTCGGTGCGGTAGCTGCGGGGTTTGTCGGCGAGCGATTCGGCCCGGTGCCGTGCCTCTTGGCAGGCCATCTGATTCTCCTTGTCCTCCGCGGCCGCGCACAGCGCGGCGCACAGGAGGGGCCATCGGGGGGGCTCGATCATGGTGGGCGTTCGGGCTAACCGGACCGCGGCGACTATAAACCGATTCGGGCGCGGACGTAAGCGTGGCGAGGCCCTCGCGGGTCCACTACCCCAGCCCGGATCTCCGCGCGCTCCGTCGCGACGCCGCCGAGGTGACAGTCTGGCGGAGCACGGACGGTAAGACGTAGCTGACGTTCCGTCGAGCCCGCTTGAGCCGTACAGAGCGCTAGACCGAACGGATCGACGGTCGCAGCAGGTGTGGTGGCGAGAAATGCGCGCAGGTGCGCTTGACCTCGCCGTGGGATCCCGTTAAAAAGGTCCTACGCCCAGCCACTCTGGCGATGGGGCGCGGGCGTTGACCAGACCCTATCCGGTGTGGAGCGGGCCGGGGCTTCGAGAGCGCACCGGGGGCGGCTCACCACGCTCGCTCCGCGGACGCGGGGGACGCGAACCCACCCCGCCGCGCCGGGAATTGCCGTCGATTCGATTCCTCGTACAACAAGAGTCATGCGGGTCATGCGGGTGGAGCGCTAGGTGGCGGAACTACTACGCGGTGCCGAGATCTTCTGGAGGTGTCTCGCGGACGAGGGCGTCGAGTTCGTCTTCGGCTACCCCGGCGGGGCGGTCCTGCACATCTATGACGAGCTGTACAAGCAGGACCTGGTCAAGCACATCCTGGTGCGCCACGAGCAGGGCGCGACCCATGCGGCGGACGGCTATGCGCGCGCCACCGGCAAACCCGGGGTCGTGCTCGTGACCTCGGGTCCGGGCGCGACCAACTGCGTGACCGGGATCGCCACCGCCTACATGGATTCCATCCCGCTCGTGGTCTTCACCGGGCAGGTGCCCACCCACCTCATCGGCAACGACGCCTTCCAGGAGGTCGATGCCATCGGCATCACCCGCCCCTGCGTCAAGCACAATTTCCTGATCGAGCGGGTCGGGGACCTGGCGACCACCATCAAGAAGGCGTTTTACATCGCCGCCTCCGGCCGGCCCGGGCCCGTGGTCGTCGATATCCCCAAGGATGTCACGGCCGACAGCACCGAATACCACTACCCCGAGTCCATCGAGATCCGCTCCTACAAACCGGTCGGGCGCGGCCATCCGATCCAGATCAAGAGGGCCGCGGCGCTCATCGGCGCGGCCAAGCGGCCCATGATCTACACGGGCGGGGGCGTGGTCCTCGACAACGCCTCCGAGGTCTTGACCGAGTTCACCCGCCTGCTCGGCTTTCCGATCACCAATACCCTCATGGGCCTCGGCGCCTTCCCCGGCACCGACCCGCTGTTCATCGGCATGCTGGGGATGCACGGCACCTATGAGGCCAACATGGCCATGCACCACTGCGATGTGCTGATCGCGATAGGTGCGCGCTTCGATGACCGGGTGACCGGGGACCTCAAGCAATTCTGTCCCGAGGCCAAGATCGTCCATATCGACGTGGACCCTTCTTCGATCTCGAAGAACGTCCCGGTGCACATCCCCATCGTCGGTCCCGCCGGGAGCGTGTTGCGTGATCTCCTCGCCACGATGCGCGAGTCCGGCTCGAAACCCGATGCCACGGCGCTGGCCGCCTGGTGGGATCAGATCAAGAAATGGCAGGCCATCGATTGCCTGCGCTACGACCGGAAGAGCGAGGTCATCAAGCCGCAATTGGTCATCGAGGAGCTGTACCGTTTGACCGAGGGCCGCGCCTACGTGACCTCGGACGTGGGGCAGCACCAGATGTGGGCCGCGCAGTTCTACAAGTTCGACCACCCTAGGCGCTGGATCAACTCCGGCGGGCTCGGCACCATGGGCTTTGGCTTGCCCGCGGCCATGGGTGTGCAGCTCGGCTTCCCGGACGATACGGTCGCGTGCGTGACGGGCGAGGCGAGCCTGGTCATGTGCATCCAGGAGCTGTCCACCTGCCTCCAGTACCGCCTGCCCATCAAGGTCTTGAACCTCAACAACCGTTACATGGGCATGGTCCGGCAGTGGCAGGAGTTCTTCTACGATCGGCGCTATTCGCATTCCTACATGGACGCCCTGCCCGATTTCGTCAAGCTTGCCGAGAGCTTCGGGCATGTCGGGATGCGCATCGAGAAGTCGGGCGATGTGGGGCCCGCTCTGGAAGAGGCGCTGGCCATGAAGGACCGTCTGGTGTTGATGGATTTCATCACCGATCAGACCGAGAACGTCTATCCGATGATCGCCTCGGGCAAGGGTCACCATGAGATGCACCTCTCGCCGGAACGGGAACTGGCGTAGGTGCGCCGGGTCCTTTCCATCCTCTTGGAGAACGAGGCCGGGGCCCTGTGCCGGGTGGCCGGTCTGTTCTCGGCGCGCGCCTATAACATCGAATCTTTGACCGTCGCGCCCACCGAGGATCCGACGGTGTCGCGCATGACGCTCGTGACCGGCGGCTCGGACGAGATCATCGAGCAGATCACCAAGCAGTTGAACAAGCTCGTCGATGTGATCAAGCTCATGGATCTCGGCGAGGGGCAGCACATCGAGCGCGAGCTGGTGCTCCTCAAGGTGAGTGCCACCGGCGCAGCCCGCGAGGAGATCAAGCGCCTCGTCGACATCTTCCGCGGCCGCATCATCGACGTGAACCACGCCATCTATGTCATCGAGCTGACCGGAACGAGCGAGAAGATCGACGCCTTCCTAAACGGCATCGACAAGAAGCTGATCCTGGAGGTGGTGCGTTCCGGGGTGTCGGGGATCGCGCGCGGCGAGACGGCGCTCCGGGTGTGAAGCCTATTCTTAGATTCTTGCAGAATCGATGTTATACAAAACGAGCTCAACAGTTTAGACGTCCCTTCTCCCTCAGGGAGAAGGTCAGGATGAGGGGAATCAATTCAAGCGTTTTCATTGATTTCGATCCCCTCACCCCGCCCTCTGCCGGTGGGAGAGGGAGTAGAGACGGTGCCTCTCCCGGAAACATGGGCAACCCGGAGAGGTACCAGACAAAGATATTTGGCTAGATTTAGATAGAGAATCCTATGAGAATCTACTACGACAAAGATGCCGATCTGTCTCTCATCCAGGACCGGCGCGTCGCCATCATCGGCTACGGCTCGCAAGGCCATGCCCATGCCAATAACCTCAGGGACTCGGGCGTTTCCGTGGTCGTGGCCCTGCGACCGGGCTCCGAGACCGCCGCCAAGGTCGCGGCGGCCGGCCTGACGAGCGCCTCGGTGGAAGAGGCCGTGGGCAGCGCCGATCTCGTTACTGTATTGGCCCCCGACGAGCATCAGGCGGCCCTGTACCGCGAGCGCATCGAGCCCCACCTCCGCGAGGGTAAGACCTTGGTCTTCGCCCATGGCTTCAACATCCATTTTCGGCAGATCGAGCCGCGCCCCGATCTAGACGTGATCATGGTCGCCCCCAAGGGTCCGGGGCACCTGGTGCGCTCGACCTATACCCAGGGCGGCGGGGTGCCGTGCCTCATCGCAGTCCAGCAAGACGCCTCGGGCCAGGCCCGCGACGTGGCGCTCGCCTATGCGTCGGCGATCGGCGGCGGGCGCGCCGGGGTCATCGAGACGAACTTCCGTGAGGAGACCGAGACCGATCTGTTTGGCGAGCAGACCGTTCTGTGCGGCGGGATCACCGCCCTCATTCAGGCCGGTTTCGAGACCCTGGTCGAGGCCGGCTACTCGCCCGAGATGGCCTATTTCGAGTGCCTGCACGAGACCAAGCTCATCGTGGACCTCATCTACGAGGGCGGTCTCGCCGACATGCGGTATTCGATCTCGAACACTGCCGAGTACGGCGACTTCACCCGCGGCCCGCGCGTCATCGGCGAGGCCTCCCGCCAGGCCATGAAGGAGATCCTGAAGGAGATCCAGACCGGCCAGTTCGCCCGCGAGTTCATACTCGAGAATCAGGCCGGCGCCCCCGTCCTCAAAGCCATGCGCCGCACCGGCCGCGAGCACCCCATCGAGCAGATAGGCCAGAAGCTCCGGGAGATGATGCCCTGGATCAAGAGCAATCGGCTGGTGGACCGGTCGCGGAATTGAGCGGGGCCTGGACAAAACCTTTGGTACGTCCGACGCATCCAATTGCCGGTCTCCGCCTTTACAAGGAGAAACGAGCACAGTATGCCGGGATGAGCAGACTGAATCCCAGCAAGCCCGAGCCTAGTGCTCGGTTTCGTTCCTCTGCGCAGCCTACCGTGCTTGTCGTTCGAATCGGGCGCGTGGAATAGCGGCGCGCCGGTTTGCGCCAACGTCTGCCGGACGGCCAATGGGCGCAAAGATTCCCAACAAGGTCACGATCTGGCGCGCCATTCAGCTCTGCTGTATGGCTATATTTGCGCCAAAGCGGTTCGCTGAAGCAGAGGCATCGGACAACGCGGTTCTGAATGCCGCACAGAATGCTCCGCCCGAAGCCTCCGTGCTGAAGATAAGGCGGGCGCTAATCAACTCGCTACTGCTTGTTCTATTGGCAGGTGCTGTCGGTTGGGTTTTCGGTGCCGCGTTCACTCGATGGGTAGGCTCCGCTTGCTCCTCGACGATTTCGTTGCTGCAGATGGTCGGCGCACTAATTCTTCTTTGGGCCACTCTTGCCGTGAGGGGCTGGGACATTCTGACGTACGTAAGCGTCACTCTCAGCGAACGTGTCAATCAATGGATCTATCGCTTTCTCTACTGCTGTGGGTCTGCAGTGTTGGTTTGGTCGTTGTTCTGGCAAAACCACACATGCGCCTAACTCGGCGCTGGAGAGCACGGTAGGCTGGAATGAACAGAGCGATTCGCAGCATAGTTCCAAGCAAAGTGTTGGGTTTCGTTCCTCTACCCGGCCTACCGCGGTATTCGTTATGCCGCCTTACCACGTGAGCCATGCCCGAACAAACCTATGACAAGAAGTGCATAGCTCTCGCGCAAATCGAGACGGCATTGCGGCTATACTTCGAAGGCCAAGACTACTTCTCTGTGGTTACACTTGCAGGCGCAGCGGAGGAGATTCTGGGTAAGCTGCTGTCAGCAAAGGGTGTCGATAATTCCCTGGACTCGTTGAAAAAAGCGGTTTGCGCGATTCATCAGAAGCTCTTCGGGCGTCCCTTGGCACCGAAAGACGTGCGTATACGCGCCAACGTCGCCCGAAACAATTTCAAGCATCACGACGTCGGTAGTGCGCCGACTATCACCCTTGACTTGAGGGAGGAAGCCATAGACATGCTTCAGCGGGCAATCGACAACTACTGGCTGCTTGAGCAATGGCTCACGCCGGCCATGGAGCAGTTTCAACGTGAAGCAATGGCGGCGTAAGTTGCCGCTCCAAGGGGGGCGGTGCCCGCTACGCGTTTCATGCCGGGTGAGCCACGAGTCGGGCTGCGGGTGAATGGTGCGAGTAACTCGTAATAGAATTGCGCTTGGTCTCGGTATGGTCACATTGTTGGGCTGTACGACCGCGTCAAGGATGTATGGGCAGCAGGGGGAGGAAGCGTTGCTTATCGAATGTGGAGCCGCCGTCTCGTTCTCCGTATGCCACGATCGCGCGATGAAGGAATGCCCCAAGGGATACATAACCATTTCTGAAACACCGGGCTTCAATCGGAAAGAGCTTCGCGTTCGGTGCAAGTAGGCGATAAGGGCTAAAGGCTGGGGCATGAGCCCTAGCCGTGGAAGGGGCGCATGGGGTTTGGGGCTAGCCGAGATCTGGTGTTAGAATAAACTGGCGTCGGCGGTGAGGCAGAGGCTCATGAGCAAGCGGGCGGTATGTGGAAAAGATAGTCGATGCGTACCGGCTTGCCGGCACTTCGGTTTCTCTGGACTCGAGCTCTTGAACGACGGCCATTGGCGCGACGAGGTGACGGAAGGCTAGCGGATGCGCCCGCGACGCATCGCGCCCACCGCACGAGGTGATGATCATGGCGTCGCTTGTCCTTGATACTTGCGAACGTTCCTCGAGCACGGTCGGGCCGACATCGTGGTCGCCGTAAGCGAGCCTGTGCTCCTCTTCGCGGGCGTCGAGGGTAACGCCGTGCCCGCCGGCATGCTCGCCTTCGAGTGGAACAGGTCGCAGGCAGACCTCGTCGAAGGCGCTGAGCGGACGCCGCTTCCAGCCGGTATCTATGAGTGCGAGCTCACGTGGGTCCTGCGGGCCACATACCCAGGCCCCATTCGGGGTCTCCATCCACGCGACGGCCCGATCGCTCATACAAATCTCCGTGATCCCAATCACCATCATCTTACAAGGTAAGAATCTATGAATCCTTCTGCGCCTGTCAGCTACCGCGAAGCTGGGGTGCTCACGAACGACGAGCTCGGGCTGGACAAGCTTTTGAGGTGGATGCGCCCGACGGATGACTTCCGGAGCAGCAAGGGGCTCGGGAAGAGCGTGCTCGACATCGGCTACTTCGCTAATGTCATAGATCTGGGGCACGGCACGGGCCTCGCTCTCACGACGGATGGCGTGGGGACCAAGGTCCTCATTGCCGAGATGCTCGGGCGCTATGACACGATCGGAATCGACTGCGTGGCCATGAACGTAAACGACGTCATCTGCGTAGGCGCGGAACCGGTCTCGATGCTCGATTACATCGCGATCCAGCGTGTAACTCCCGAAATCCTCGATGCCATCGGCCGCGGCCTCCACGAGGGTGCGCGCCAGGCCGGGGTCAACATTGTGGGCGGAGAGATCTCGCAAGTCCCGGAGGTCATCCGCGGTGAAGCGCCGGGGCGCGGGCTCGATCTCGTCGGGATGTGCGTGGGCATCGTTCCCATTGATCAGGTGAACGTAGGCCAGGCGGTCGAGCCTGGCGATGTCATCGTGGGCCTAAAGAGCAGCGGCATCCACAGCAACGGCCTCACGCTCGCGCGCAAGGCCCTTTTTGAGCGCGCGGGCTTGAAGCCGAACACGTACATCGACGAATTCCGACGCACGATTGCCGAGGAGCTACTCGAGCCTACGCGGATCTATGTGCCGCAGATCCTTGAACTCCAGGCCAAGGGCGCGCCGTTGAAGGCGCTTGTTAACATCACGAGCGATGGCTTCTTGAACCTGACTCGGATCCGCCCCGCAGTCGGGTTCCGGCTTCGCAATCTTCCTAAACCGCAACCCATATTTCAACTCATCCAGGCCTCCGGCCCGGTTCCGGAGACGGAGATGTTCCACGTCTTCAACATGGGAATCGGTTTCTGCGTCATTGTGCCGCCGGACCGTGACGTCATACAGCGGCTCCGTGACGTCGTCCACTCCCACGGGACCGAGAGCTACGAAATCGGCGAGGTCATCGAAGACCCCCAACGGCGTGTCTACCTAGATGACTTTGGTTTGGTGGGGCATGGCGATCGCTTCGTCAGCGGTCGTAAATAGCCGCGGTTGTAGTCGATGTATGGGGATCAAGAGCGGAGCGTTGCCCGGCATTCGTGAAGCTCCCACAGGCGCTACAAGACTCCATCCTCCGTGCCGCATAAGGAGCGGCCCGGGCCGGCCTTTCAACGCCCCAGCCGCTGCCAGGAGGAGACATGTCGAACCTGACTTTCAACAGAAAACGCACGGGGACCATCCTGCCCATCGAGTGCGAAGGGTCTATGAAGCTCCCCAGCCGCCCATCATTGCCGTGCGACCCCCGCCGAGGCCTCGCCCCTCTTCGCAAACGCGCTCTCGTCGATGATGAGAGCCGCTTTCATTCCGCCGATGAGCATGTTGACCTGACGGCTCGTCTCGCTGACCAATCCATCGAAGTCCCACTTGGAGTCCGAGAGCATGTGATGCAGCACTTGGCGATCGGCCTCGAGCATGCGTTCACTCATCGAGAGCATGTTGGATTTAGGCAAGGCAAACAGCCCCAGCAAATAGGTCGGCCGCACTCGCCACCGAGCGGGTGACCACGCGAAAGAACGAAGAGAACGCTTTGAGATGTTGCGGCAACCGGTCGAGCAGACCAGCGATGAGGGAAGCAGTTGGTACACAATTTTCACGAAGTCGCCATCGTTCACACTCCGTGACAAATCAAACCATGACATTATACTTACCCACATGATCTGATGCAAGTATTTTGGTCTGACAAAGTAGAATTAAGCCATCGGCGGTAAGCTCTGTGCCCGTTTGAGTGACAAACTGCTTGAATTTTTCGCCGTCACCGCTCAACAGCGCTTGAGCATGCCCTAATGCGCGGTATGTCTCACTTCTCGTCCCTTCCCAACACCCGTTTAGTGTAAGGATCAACGAGCTTCATTGCGAGGGTGCGGAGGCTCCATGTTAATAATCTTCAGAGGCAAACAACAATGAGCCATTTCCTTGACCGCCTGAGGTTCTTCAAGAAAGTCCAGGGCACCTTTTCGAACGGCCACGGCGTCACCACGAGCGAGGACCGCAAGTGGGAGGACGCCTACCGCAACCCCTGGCGCTTCGACAAGATGGTGCGCTCGACCCACGGGGTCAACTGCACCGGCGGCTGCTCCTGGAACATCCACGTCAAGAACGGGCTGGTCGCCTTCGAGATGCAGGCCACCGACTACCCGCGCACCCGCGCCGATCTGCCCGATCATGAACCGCGGGGTTGCCAGCGCGGCGCGAGCTATTCCTGGTATCTGTACAGCCCCCACCGGGTGAAATACCCGCTCATCCGCGGCCGGC
>JALZID010000279.1 GCA_030860485.1 Pseudomonadota bacterium
GTGCTACCGTATCCTCTAGGCGTTTTCCGCGGCGATTCGCCGCGGCCTCATTGAAGCGGGGTACTGTAGGGAGGGTGGGATTGCGCCGGATGGGTTTTCCGCGGCGATTCGCCGCGGCCTCATTGAAGCGCGGCGGTCGGTGTCCCGAAAAGCAGCTTGAAGCAGGTTTTCCGCGGCGATTCGCCGCGGCCTCATTGAAGCGGTGGTTCTTCGGGGACAACCTGTACAGAAGACACGTTTTCCGCGGCGATTCGCCGCGGCCTCATTGAAGCGATGGGGCACCGCTACCGAACACCTGGTACGTCGCCGTTTTCCGCGGCGATTCGCCGCGGCCTCATTGAAGCTGGGCGAACGAGGCCAAGCTGAACCGGGGTCGAAACGTTTTCCGCGGCGATTCGCCGCGGCCTCATTGAAGCGCAGCCGATCAACATCGTGAACCTGGCCGGCGAAAGGTTTTCCGCGGCGATTCGCCGCGGCCTCATTGAAGCGTGATACACAAACCCCGTTGTGTCTAATCAGTGACGTTTTCCGCGGCGATTCGCCGCGGCCTCATTGAAGCTAGTTCGATCTCCTGGACCATCTGCCAGTCGTTCTCGTTTTCCGCGGCGATTCGCCGCGGCCTCATTGAAGCGTGTTGTAGTGTTCGGCGTGCCACCCTGTATCGACGTTTTCCGCGGCGATTCGCCGCGGCCTCATTGAAGCGTGTGTCGAGAATGACCTGGTAGCAATGGGGATCGTTTTCCGCGGCGATTCGCCGCGGCCTCATTGAAGCAGTCTCCTACACTGAAGGGTGTGATGAGGCCCGGCGGTTTTCCGCGGCGATTCGCCGCGGCCTCATTGAAGCCATGCTGTGATGTATTCCACTCCGGGAACAAGTGGGTCCTGGTGAGACCACCGTTGTCGGCCAGCGTGAGGTCGAGGATGGCGCTCAGGGGGAGCGTCGGCAAGAGGTCGGTCGCGCCCGGGGCGAAGTCAGCCACCGCCGCGCCTACCGTCGTGCTTGAAGAGGCGAAAACCGTTGGTGACGATCGTCGCTGAGTACTCGACCGATGCGTTGTACCCCATCGCGGCCCCAGCGACCGGGCCGCGCCCACGGGACCGTTTATCGCACCGGCCCGCGCCAGCTCCGTTTTGAAGAGCGCGAATAACTCAGATTGGGCTCTAGAGGATGGGACTCTTCTTTCATGGGGTGCACATTGACAGCGGAATGCCAGGCGTTGAGATTGCTTTTCTTAACGCCCGGGCTGTCCGCTTGCAGGCGATCGAGCAGCTCGACAAACGCTTCCCCACGTTCGTCATAGGCACCGATGACCTTGCTGTTGCCTCGATCTCACCCCGGGTGGCGATCGAGGTCCGCACCGGGCCGTTCGGCCGCGAGCGGGCTGGCCGCGGTCATCGCCTGAGCCTGATCCGGACCCGTACGGATTGGACGGGTCCGACAGAGTTGCGGATCTCCATCACACCCCTGAGTCTTCTGTGCTCGCCCGCCCGCACGATCTGCCGGCCCCGCTTCGTCAGCCGCAGCCGGACATTGGCGGTCCCGCCCGCGGGGACGTTGGCGACGGCGGCGGCGGTGGGGGCGGTGCTGCGGGCGGTAGCTGACGCTCGAAGGCACCGATGTCGCCGTCGGCGACCGTGTCCTCGTCACCATCCTGGGACCGTGTGATACCGCGCTGGTCGCCGGTCGTCACACAGGAGGCCGCCGGGATGGCGTCGATGGCGGGGCTGCCGGAGACCAGGGCGTGGGTCTTGGTCGGGCCGCCGTTGTCGGCGAGCGCGGGGTCCAGGATGGCGCTTAGCGGGACGGCGGGCACGATGTCGCCCGCCCCCGGAGCGCCGGACGCGACGCCATCCACACCGGCCAGACCGTCGTGCCCGAAAAGGTTGAAACCGTTGCTGATGATGATCCCGGGCGTACCTCCGTCATCCGAAGCGTTGAACACCTCCGGACGCCCTGCGAAGATGCCGAATTTCCCGATACCAGCGACTGGTCCAGCGTCAGGGTGCTGGAGGTGAATAGCCCACCACCGTCAACGGCCGAGTTGCCCGATACGGTGCTGTTGGTGAGGGTCAAGGTGCCGAAGTTGCGCACGCCGCCGCCGTCGAAAGCGGCGGAATTGCCTGATACGGTGCTGTTGGTGAGGGCCAGGGCGCCGAAGCTGAGCACGCCGCCGCCGAAGAAGGCTGCGAAATTACCCGACACGGTGCTGTTGGCTGGGGTTGCTGCGCCACCGATGCCCGCGCCGTCACCGTAGCGCGCGGAATTTCCCGATATGGTGCTGTTGGTGAGGGACAGGGCGCCGAAGCTGAGCACGCCGCCGCCGAAAGAGTCTGCGAAATTGCCCGCGACCGTGCTGTTCGTCAAAGTCAGCGTGCCGGTGCTGGACAGGCCGCCACCGTAGGTACCCGCGGAATTGCCCGACACGGTGCTGTTGATTAGGGTGAAGGCACCCTCGTTGAAAACGCCGCCGCCAGGCCTGGCACCGTCTCCAGCCGCCGCCCCGCCGCTCAGCGTGGTATCCCGTAAGAGTCAGGTCGCCGTTGGGGTCCACCGCGACGATGCGAAACTGCGGGGCGCTGCTGGCGCGCCGAATGGTGCTGCCGTTGCCCTGGATCACAATTGCCGAAGTGATGACCGGGACACCGTTGTACCCACCGCTGTAGTTGTTCTCGCTCGTCAGCGTTTGGATGCTCCCCGGCAGCAGGCTGATCGTGTCCGCCCCGCTGCCGGCCGGGCAGCCGCCGGCCACTTGGTCAGCGTTGGCTGCGGTGATGGCATCGACGAGCGTGCAGCCTCCGACACCCACGTCGATCTGGGCGGCCGGCGCCGCCGGCATGTAGCCGAGGGCGCAGAGCAGCGCGATACCGGCTAGCGAACGCCGCCATCGCTTTTGCAGCGCGCGCCGCGCCCTGCGGGGCAAGCGGGCGAGGCCGCGGTAAAACGTGGCGAAGCTCGGCCAGAGCGCCCGGTCCGAGGCCACAAGGCCGGTCATCGCCCCGGACCGCGCCAGCTCTGCTTTGAAGAGCCCGAATAACTCCGAATGGGTTTGGGAGAAACGCTGGGGATCGGTCATGGTAATATCGCTCACGGTGTTCTGCCGCCTTCCTTGACGGAAGCGACCAACGTGTCCCCCAAGGTAAGTCCTCTGCCATCGAGGACGACCGAGCGGCAAGGCCGGAGCACGGCGCGGCGTCGATGTGAGCGCCTCGCTTCGCGGCCACACAACGCACGCAGTCCTAGGCCGCTACGCCACCGTTTCGATTGCAGTATTAAATAGCGTCTGTGTCATTAAACCCTGACAGCCAGTCGAGATGAACCGAAGAGCCGCGTCATTTTTGCGGCAGAGGATGCTGGGAGCACGCTCAACGTGCGCGCCAGGCCTTGGCGAGGCGAAGTCGCCCGTCGCCTGCCGATGGCCATTTCGGCCGTGGGCGCATCGCTGTCGACGAGACCCTGCACAGGGGAATCTCGGGGTAACGCTGGCCGTTGACCGGACCGATCGGAAACACTTGAGATTAAGACTCACCTCGTTGCGAGCGGATAGGGTGCCATGATGAATCCATCACGCGTACGGTGCATGGTCGCCCTGCTCGGGATCCTGGCGGCATCGGACCCAAGCGGGGCTGCGCTCGCCGGCGAATACGAGCTGGTTATCGAGGAAAAGCCGATGAACGTGACGGGCCGGGAAAAGCTGGTCCCACAGATCAACGGCTCCGTGCCGGGACCGGTGTTGAGGTGGCGCGAGGGCGAGGACGTCACGATCCGCGTGCATAATCGCCTGGCCGTCCCTACCTCCCTCCACTGGCACGGGATAATCCTGCCCGCGGCCATGGACGGCGTACCCGGACTGGGCTTTCCGGGCATCGCGCCCGGCAAGAGCTTCACATATCGCTTCCCGGTCCGGCAGAGCGGCACCTATTGGTATCACAGCCATTCGGATCTGCAAGAGCAAGCGGGCATGTATGCACCGATCATCATCGCGCCCGCACAAGCCGAGGCCTATCGCTATGATCGTGATCATGTGGTGATGCTCTCGGATTGGACCGACGAAGAGCCCGCTCGGGTCTATGCCAGGCTGAAAAAGCAGAGCGGTTATTACAACTTCAACAAACGCACGGCGTTCCATTTTTTTCTGGACGCCTCCGACCAGGGGCTTGGGGCGGCGATATCGGACCGGCTGGCCTGGGACCGCATGCGCATGGACCCGACGGACATCGCCGATGTCACCGGGTACACCTACACGTTTCTCGTGAACGGGAAGCCGCCTGTCGCCAACTGGACCGCGCTCTACCGGCGCGGAGAACGCATACGGCTCCGGTTTATCAACGGCTCGGCCATGACCTATTTCGATGTCCGCATCCCGGGGCTCACAATGACCGTCGTGCAGGCCGACGGCCAGGACATACAACCGGTAACGGTCGATGAGTTGCGCATCGCGGTGGCCGAGACCTACGACGTCCTGGTCGAGCCGGTGGGTGACCGGGCTTACACGATCTTTGCCGAGGCGATGGATCGCAGCGGCTACGCGCGCGGCACACTGGCGTCACAGGCGGGCCGGTCGGCGCCCATCCCGGCGTTGCGGTCGCCGTCGGCGCTCACCATGGCCGATATGGGCATGGCCCATGACCCACTGAACGCCTCACACGCCATGGCCGCCATGGACCATGCCTCACACCCGAACGACATGCACGGCACGGCGCATGACGGGATGGACGCGCGTGCATCCGACGATGCGAGCGTTTCGCGGCACGGCCCGGACGAGCACGGCCGAGGCACCGATATGGTCGCGATGATGCCGATGGATCGGCTCAATGAGCCGGGCGTCGGCCTCGAACGGACCGACCGGCGCGTCCTGGTCTATACCGATCTGCGGAGTACCAAACCCGGTTACGACCGGCGCGCGCCCGGCCGCCAGATCGAATTGCACCTGACCGGCAACATGCAGCGCTTCATCTGGGGATTCGATGGAAAGAAGCATTCCGAGGCCGATCCGATCCGGCTCCGATACGGGGAACGGGTACGGTTCGTGTTCGTGAACGATACCATGATGAATCATCCCCTGCATCTCCATGGGATGTGGAGCGAGCTGGACAACGGGGCGGGCGCCTACAAACCCCGCAAGCATGTGATCAACATCAAGCCCGCCGAGCGCCTGGCCTTCGAGGTGACGGCCGATGCGCTCGGCGAATGGGCCTTCCATTGTCATTTGCTCTATCACATGGAGGCCGGCATGTTTCGGCGGGTCATCGTGACCCAGGATGCGAGCCCGAGGAGGAGCGCACCTGAACGCACGGCGGTGAAGGTGACAAACCAGTGATGCGAGCATTCTGGACGGCACTGCTGTGGCTCGAAGTCACCCACCTCGCGGCGGCCGAACCGTCCGCGCCGCCGCACGCCGATCGGGTCTTGGCCTACGTCCAGGCCGAACAATCGGAGCTCCGCGTCGCGCACGAGGGTTCGGAAACATATAGCTGGGACGTCCGAGGCTGGATCGGCGGAGACTACGACCGCTTGTGGTTCAAGACTCAAGGAGATGATCTCCTCGACGGTCCCGTGGAAAACGCGGAGTTGCAGCTCCGCTACAGCCGCCTCTTCACGGCCTTCTGGGAGCTGGCCGTGGGCGTGCGCTATGACCTCGAGCCCGAGCCGGCGCGAGGCTTTGCCGTGTTTGCGGCCCATGGGCTCGCGCCGTTCCTCTACGAGGTGGACGCCGATGCCTTCATCAGCGAGGATGGCTACGTATCGGCGCGCATCGAAGTCGAATACCAGATCCTCATCACGCAGCGCTTGATCCTGCAACCGGCGTTGGAGCTCGATTTCGCCCTTCAGGAGGTCGAGGAGGTCGGCATCGGACCCGGACTTAGCGAAGTCGAGCTGGGGTTAAGGCTCCGCTATGAGATCGTGCGTGAGCTTGCACCCTACGTGGGCTTCGTGTGGGAAAGGAAGGTCGGCCGGACCGCCGATCTGGCGCGCCGGCGCGGCGAGGACTTCGACGTTCCGGCCTTCGTGGCCGGGGTTCGATTCTGGTTTTAGCCTAGACCGCCTCGAAGACGAGGTCCCGATAGCGGATCAGCCCGGCTTGGCTGACCCTGGCCACGAACTCGGTGGCGCGCACCGCGATCGGGTGGTCGATCTCGCGGAACACGCGCAAGAGGGCCGGATAGGTGGGCAGGGTGTTCCGAGTGATGTCGTCGTTCACGGTGAGACGAAACCCGGTCAGGCGGGCCAGCATCCGGTAACCGGACACCGTGGAGGGCGAGAAATAGTTTATCCACCCGTAGAAGCAAGAGATGTCCCGCGCATACCACAGGAGCCAGGGGCCTAGCCAGGGGGCCGCGAACACAAGCGGGACGAAATCCGAAAGGCAGAGCCTCCCGCCCGGGGCCAACACCCGTCGCGCCTCACGGAAAAACTCCAGGCGACTCGCGAAGTGAAAGATGCACTCGACGGCCAGCACCACGTGGAAAATGCCGTCGCGATAGGGCAGCTCGCAGGCATCGGCGACCATGAGGCAGACGCGATTGCCTTGCCGCGGGGTGAGCACGCGCCGCGCCTCTCTGAGCTGGCGCGGGTCGATGTTGAGGCCATGCAGGGTGAGGTCCGTGTGGCGTTCATCGAGCAGCGCCAGGGTGCCGCCCAGCCCGCAACCGACCTCCAGGATGTGCTGACCGTTCCCGACACCCGCAAGGCAGAGGAGCCGCTCGGACAGCGCCTCCTGGGCCGCCGCCAGCCCTTCCA
The DNA here is from genome assembly GCA_030860485.1 of Pseudomonadota bacterium. Classification (NCBI taxonomy): domain Bacteria; kingdom Pseudomonadati; phylum Pseudomonadota; species Pseudomonadota bacterium. The sequence continues at coordinate 6,740 of JALZID010000279.1, forward strand.
GGGAACCGTCCGCCGTTTCCGGGTCTCGATAATAGCCCCAGTGCACGTGGCGGGTGCCGAGCGCCCGCAGCAGCAGGGAAGCCGACGGATCGGGCGAATGGGCCAGAGCGCCCAGGATTTGATCAAGGTACGGCAGCCGAAGCGGGCGGCCCATGCCCTCAGCGCCCATCCGGTTCGAGCAGTCGTTTCAGCGCCGGAACAGCCACAGCACTGCGGATACGACGAGACTCACGAGGAGGCCCGTCACGATCGGGAAATAGAATCGAAAGCCGCCGCGCTCGATGACGATGTCGCCCGGCAGGCGGCCGAGGCCGAGCTTCAGGATCCACGGCCACAGGAGTCCGCAGAGGAGCAGGATGGCGCCGAGGATGATCAGGGTCCGCGCCATACCGGCGACTCAACGCATCGTCTCGACACCGCGTTCCGAGCCGACGAGCAAGAGATCGGCCGGGCGGCGCGCGAACACCCCGTTACACACCACCCCGGGGATCTGGTCGATCTCGGCCTCCAGGCGCGCGGGGTCCGGGATCTTCATATGATGGACATCGAGGATCACGTTGCCGTTGTCGGTGACGAAGCCCTGACGCCACTCGGGCTGTCCACCCAGCTTGACGAGCTGTCGGGCCACGAAGCTCCGTGCCATGGGGATCACCTCGACCGGCAGGGGGAAGCGTCCCAGGACATCGACGAGCTTGGAATGGTCGATGATGCAGACGAACAGGCGGCTCGCGGCAGCGATGACCTTCTCGCGGGTCAAGGCCCCGCCGCCGCCCTTGATGAGGTGCAGGAAACGCGTGGCCTCGTCGGCACCGTCGATATACAGGGACAGATCGCCGGCGCTATTCAGATCGACCACGGGGATCCGGTGCTCTCTGAGCAGTGCTTCTGTGGCCTCTGAGCTCGCAACCGCACCCTCGATGCGCTGCCTCACACGCGCCAGGGCCTCGACGAACAGCGCGACGGTGCTGCCCGTACCGACCCCGATTACGCTGCCGTCTTCGATGTGATCGAGCGCGGCCTCAGCGGCGCGCCGCTTGTTTGCGTTCTGGTTCATGGTGCTCGCCTCCGGTCTGTCGGTGCTATCTTATGGGCGATGTTGAGCCACTACGTGAAATTGATCCTGACCGCGCGGGTGTACGACGTGGCCCGGAAAACACCGCTCGATCCGGCACCGGAGCTGTCGCGCCGTCTCGGCAATCGGGTCTGGATCAAGCGGGAGGACCTACAGCCGGTATTCTCCTATAAACTCCGCGGGGCCTACAATCTCATGGTCCACTTGACGCCCGCGGAGCGCGCGCGCGGGGTGGTGGCAGCCTCGGCCGGCAACCACGCCCAGGGGGTGGCGCTCGCGGCCCAGCACCTCGGCGTCGCGGCGCTCATCGTGATGCCGAAGACCACCCCCGAGATCAAGATCGCGGCGGTGCGCAGACTCGGCGCCGAGATCGTCCTGCACGGGAACACCTATGACGACGCCTGCGAGCATGCCCACCGGCTGCAAGCAGAGCGCGGCCTGTGCTTCGTCCACCCCTACGACCATCCGCTGGTGATCGCCGGACAGGGCACGGTCGGAAAGGAGATCCTGGAGCAGCGCGCGGGCGATCTCGACATCATCTTCGTACCGGTCGGCGGGGGCGGCCTCATCGCCGGTGTGGCGGCCTACGTGAAACACCTGCTCCCCGACATCCGGGTGATTGGTGTCGAGTGCGACGAGGCCCCGAGCATGAAGCGGGCGCTGGAGATGGGCGAGCGCATCGTCCTGGACCGCATCGGCACCTTCGCCGACGGCGCGGCGGTGCGGCAGGTGGGCGAGGAGCCGTTTCGCATCGCCCGCGCCTGGGTCGATGAGGTCCTCGCGGTCAGCGTCGATGAGATCTGCTCGGCGGTCAAGGACACCTTCGAGGACACCCGTTCCATCGCCGAGCCGGCCGGTGCCCTGGCGCTCGCCGGGCTCAAGCAGTACGTGGCACGGGAGCGCGTCTCGAACCAGGACCTGGTCGCGATCTTCAGCGGCGCCAACGTCAACTTCGATCGGCTGCGGCATATCGCCGAACTGGCCGCCCTTGGCGAGCACCGCGAGGCCCTCTTGGGCGTTACCATCCCCGAGCGGCCGGGGAGCTTTCGCTCCTTTTGCCATGCCTTGGGGCCGCGCGCCATCACCGAATTCAACTACCGTTATGCCGACGCCCAAGAGGCGCACGTCTTCACCGGCGTGCAGTTGCGCGGCGGGGTGGCGGAGAAGAACGCCTTGATCGCCGCGCTCAGCGACAAGGGCTACCGGGTCGCGGACCTCTCCAACAACGACATGGCCAAGCTGCACGTGCGTTACATGGTGGGCGGCCCTGCCGCCCGGCTCTGCGATGAGCGGCTGTTTCGCTTCGAGTTCCCCGAGCGCCCGGGCGCGCTCCTGCATTTCCTGACGCAGCTCGACGATCGCTGGAACATCAGCCTGTTCCACTATCGGAACCACGGCGCGGCCTACGGGCGCGTGCTGATGGGGATCCAGGTACCCGCGGCGCACGCGGCGGCGTTTCAGGCGTTTCTCGACCGCCTGGGCCTCGTGCACGTCGAGGAGACCGGCAATCCTGCCTACGCCATGTTTCTACATTGAGCGTGCCTGCCCCGGGCGGGCGCGGCACCCGCGTGGTTTGTCCATGTTGAGCTTGACTGACTGCCCAAGGCCATGACAGGAGCAACCGGGCTTCGTGAGGCAGTGGTCGCCGCCGCCCGTGCGCTCCACCGCTCTGGGCTCGCGGAGGGGACCTCCGGCAATATTAGTGTACGCTCGGGCAGTGCGCGCTCGGGCAGTGCGCGCTCGGGCGAGGGTTTCTTCATCACCCCGACCGGCGTGCCTTACGAGGGACTCGGCGCCGAACAGATCGTCGAGTGCGGAGCCGAGGGGATCGTGGCCCAAGCCCAGACCCAGCGGCCTTCCAGCGAATGGCGCATCCACCGGGACATCTACCGATGCCGACCCGAGATCGGCGCGGTCATCCACACGCATTCGCCCCACGCCACGGCGCTGGCGTGTTGCCGGCTCGGGATCCCGCCGTTTCACTACATGGTAGCCCGCGCCGGCTCCGCGGGGATCCCCTGTGCGCCTTATGCCACTTTCGGAACACAGTTGCTCTCGGACCACGTGCTTGGAGCCCTCGAGGGACGCAGGGCCTGTCTCATGGCCAACCACGGGGTGATTGCGGTAGGCGCTGATCTGGACCACGCCTTGGAGGTGACGAGGGAGGTCGAGTCCCTGGCGAAGATCTACAGTCTGGCGCTGCAGATCGGCAGGCCGGTGCTCCTATCCGCCGAGGAGATGCAGGATGTCCGGCGTCGGTTTCGCACCTACGGTCAAGGCGAGAAGGGGCTTCGCGACTGATGTCCAACGTCGCACACCTTGCGGTTGCATCACGAGCTGGCCACCGTAGGGGCGGGTTGGAAGCCCGCCTCTACCAATCTTGTCGCCGGAGGTAGCGCAGCGGGATCCGGGGCGGTGCATCCCGGTACGCCACTGAAGTCGGTCGCGCCGGGCGGTGCGACGCCGCTCAGGTCTTCTGGCGGGTCATCCCGACGGTGGTGCTGTCATCGGGGGCCTTCTTGGTATCGCCAAACTTGGTGTCAACTATCGCCTTGCGCAGCATCACCAGCTCGCGCCGCACGATGTTGCCGAGCGACTCCAGCGAGTCTTCGATGGCGTCCAGGCGCTTGCCCCCGGCGGTGCCCGATGCCGCCCCACGGTGGAGGACCGCGACCGGCGCAGACTGCCCATCCTTGGCCTCGGACTCCTCATCGGAGATCAACAGGTCTTCCTGATCCAGGTCGTTGGTCACTGCGGTCACGACGGCCGCGTCTATGACCCGTTTGTCCTCCAGGGAGGCGAACAGGAGGAGCCGGTCGCAGAACAGGTTGATGCGCCGCGGGACCCCCTCGGTGATGCGATTAATGAGGGGGAAGACCTCGTCCACGAACAGGGGGTCGTCCTTCCTCCAACCCACGACCCGTAACCGGTGCTCGATATAAGCGCGCGTTTCCGCCGTGTCCAAGGGGCGCAGGTGATAGGCGGCGATGACGCGCTGCCGGAGCTGCACGAAATCCTGGGAGCGCATCACGTCTCGAAACTCCTTCTGACCGAGTAGGAAGCTCTGCACCAGCGAGCGCCCGTTCATCTGGAAGTTGGAGAGCATGCGCAACTCCTCCACCGCGCGCGGGGGGAGGTTCTGGGCCTCGTCGACGAGCAGCAGCGCGCGTTTGCCGAGATGCGCGCACTCTTTGAAATACGATTCCAGGTTCTTGAGGATGATGGCCTTGGACTCCGACTGGTAGTCCAGCCCGAACTCGGCCGCCGCGACCCGCAAGAGGTCCTCGGCCTCGAGCTGGGTCGTCACGACGTTGGCGATGGCCACGTCCTGGCGTTCCAGCATGGACGAGAGCGCGCCCACCAGCATCGTCTTCCCGGTACCGACATCCCCGGTGATCACGATGAAGCCTTCGCCCTGCTTGACCCCGTAGAGGAGGTAGGACATGGCCCGCTTGTGGCTGTGGCTGTTGAAGAACATCCGCGGATCGGGGTTCAAGCGGAAGGGCTTGCCAGTGAGTTTGTAGAACGACTCGTACATGGTGATGTAGACTCTTGGATGCCGGAAGGCTGAAGTCGCCCGCCTTAGATTGCGACCGTAACGGGCATATTTGTTCCCCTCCCCGCACTTGAGAAGCAATTGCCCGGCCGGATCACATGCCATCCCTGGCTGCGCGAGCATAGTGGCTCGGCTGCGGCGGGGCAAGACCCCCCATCCGCCCCACTTTGTTCCGCAGGGCGTGTCCAGGAGCGGGGTACGTGATTTGCTGTCCGCCGACCGCGAGTGCCTCATGCCAAGTGTCTCATGAAGCTCCGGTACACCCTCCCACTTGGTCTCGCAGCCGCCCTCCTCCTGGCGGCATCGCGCATTGAAGTCGGACGGACCCCGGAGAAGACTTTCGGCGCGGTGACGACGGTCGATCCCGGGCCACGCACGTACACCGGGCAGGCCAAGGGCCCGAGCGCGCGCCCGCATGCGCTCTACCGGTGGCGCGGGGCCGATGGTCAGGTCCAGGTGCAGAGCCAACCACCCCCGCAGGGGGTGCGCGCCGAGGTATTCCGCCTCACGCGCGAAGACGCCAGAGGTGGACAGCGCGGGGCATGGACCCGCGGCGAGGCCTTCGAACAGCGCTTCGGGTATCGCCGCCGATCTCTTGTCGGTCTACTCGCCGCGCGGCTTCACCGAGCTCAAAGATCGCCTGGGGTCAACGGTGACCCGGCTCAACGAGCGCTCGCGCTTGCTGGAAGACTTACGGCGAGCCCGCTGAACGCGCGCGAAGAAATAATATAAATAAATCAAAAGAATACCCGACGCCGACGACATGAAGCTCGTTTTTGCTGTCGTGCGCGGGGCACTCTGCGGGGCGCTCGTGCTCGTCCTCTGTGTGTTTCTGTACCGCAGCTATATCCTTTACGCATCCGGGGCATCGCTCACGGCCGTGCCGCTGCCCGACATGCTCTTGGACGTCATGGCGCTTCATCATTACGCCGGCGTGGGGGCCGCGGTGTTGGCATTCATCCGTCTGTGGTCGCTGTGGACGGACCACCGCCGGAATCTGGCGGCGCAACGGCCGCCGGATACCGTCGATCACGGCGAGGCCGACACCAAGATCAAGTCGTTCAACCAGGCCAAGGTCGAGTGTTATCTCGCCGAGCGCGACCGGCACAAACGCTAACACGAGCGGGAGTCCCGCGCCGCCTGTCGCCCCGACAACTCCGCCAATCCCGCTCTCCGATCCTACACCGAGGTGCGTGCGAGCGATGCCAGGACGCACAGTGGCCAGAGTGATCGGGTAGATATGCGTAATATGCGGTGGTAAGGTAGTCCGTCATGGTCATCCATCCGAACCTTCATGACGAGGATTTCTATGCGTGGGCGCTGGGAAACGCCGCACTGCTGCGGGACGGTCGCTTATCGGAGATCGATATCGAGCACGTCGCGGAGGAGTTGGAGACTATGGGGAGGAGTGAGCGGCGCGAGTTGGTCAGCCGCCTGGCCATCCTGTTCGCGCATTTGTTGAAATGGGCCAATCAATCGGGGCGGCAGTCGTCCAGCTGGAGGAACACCATCAAAGTGCAGCGTTTGGACACGAGCGGTGTGCTCGCCGATAACCCGAGCCTGCAAGCACAGGCCGATGACATCGTGAGCACGGCCTACGAAAAGAGCAAACTGCTGGCCGCCAACGAAACAGGATTCGACGAGCGTCGTTTTCCCGACCAGTGTCCCTGGACCCTCGAGCAAGCGCTAGACCCTGATTATTGGCCGGACCAAGCAGTTTGATCCCCGTGTGATCGAATCACCCCGGCGCGGGCCGGGATCCATCATCCACCGCGGCCTTGTTCGTGAGCCAACCCAAATATGGAATCTAAGCTGGGCCGGCCCGGCGTCCCTTCCCGGTCCTAATCGACCCTGGGTAAGCCCCCAGGCACGCCGCGCGGGCTCAACACCAGTTGCCAGAGCTGCGATGAGCGGAGATCGAAGGCCACCTTGGAGCCCACGAGGTACAGCTCCCACATGCGCTGGAAGCGCGGCGGATAGCGGTCCGTGCCGCGGAAGAACGCCTGCGAGCGGTGGTGCCAGGCGTCCAGCGTACGCGCGTAGCTGGGGCCGAAGTTGTGCCAGTCCTCCATGACGAAAAGACCCTCCATGGCGCGGCCGAGCTGCGCGATCGATGGGGTCATGCCGTTCGGGAAGATGTATCTATCCACCCAGTCGTCGGGTCGCGTGACCGAGACGTTGCCGCCGATCGTCTGCAGGACGAAGATGCCGTCGTCCCTCAAGAGGCGCCGAGCGGAGCGAAAGAAATCGGGATAGTTCTTGTAACCCACGTGCTCCAGCATCCCGACCGACACGACGCGGTCGAAGGAGTGCTCATAGCGGGCATCGAGGTTGCGGTAATCGCACCAGAGCACGGAGTCGAGACCGAACCTCTGGCCCGCAAACCGCTGCTGTTCTTTCGAGAGCGTGAGGCCCGTGACGCGGACGCCATGCTCATCGCGCATGTATTTCATGAGGCCCCCGAAACCACACCCGATGTCGAGGACGGAGAGTCCGGGCTGCAATCGGAGCTTGCGGCAGATGAGCGCCATCTTGGCGCGCTGGGCCTCCTCCAGGGTCTCGATGTCCTTCCAGTAAGCGCAGCTGTACTGCATGTACGGATCGAGCATGGCCTCGTAGAGATCGTTGCCGATGTCGTAATGGTGCTCGGCCGCCTGCGTGCTCCTTAACAGAGTCTGCCTATTGAAAAACACATGCTGGACGGCGGTCAGGAGGCTCGGGTTCCCGGACCGCTCGAAGGGTTGCAGGCAGCGCCGCAGCAGAGCCTCCAGGTCCCCGGTGCTCCACATCCCGTCCATGTAGCCCTCACCCATGCCGAGGCTGTAACTCCGCAACAGGCGCCGGTAAAACCCCGGGTCATGGACCTGGATGTCATGGGGGCGATCGCCGTTGATGCGCACGTCGATGCCCTTCTGGCGTCCCAGGTATTCGATGATGGTTTGGAGTTGCACCCTTTTCTGTTCTTGTCAGCGTTGTCGGCGGCGGTTCAGGGCGTGGACCGCCTGGCCACCGGCGGCTCCGACCCGGGCTATTGTGACCACGACAGGCGCCGGCGACAATCCTCGGCGTCCTCGCCGTCCAAGTCCGGCGCAGCCGCGGCGCAGCCGATTCCATTTCTGTGAACCGCGTACCACAGTGTTGGTCGCGAAAGGGCCGCCGGCGCGCGAAGCGCCGGACCCGCCATGCCCAAGATCGGTGCGCCTCCGGCGGCGCGGCCCGGAAAAGGGGCGTGGAGTCCGCGCGCTTTCCCGGGGTAGAAGACGATTCCTTATTCCCTTTCAATCACTTGAGTCGATAGAGCGGATTGGAATGCATCCTGTTATGGGCTTTAAGCTTAGCCAGGGTGTCGTACCACTGGCGTCCTCGGTGGAGGAACGGCGATGCGCACACGTCTTGTGGTGGTCGGAAACGGCATGGTGGGGCACAAGCTCATCGAGTGCCTGATGGGATCGGACCTAGCCTCAGGGTTCGAGATCGTGACGTTCTGTGAAGAACCCCGGCTGGCCTACGACCGGGTGCACCTCTCGGAGTTCTTCTCCGGCAAAACGGCCGACGACCTGTCGCTGGTCGAGCCCGGCTTCTATGAGCGCCATGAGGTCACGGTACACCTCGGCGACAAGGCCGTGGCCATCGACCGGGCCGCCAAGCGGGTGCGTTCGGAACAGGGCCGAGAGCTCCCCTATGACCGCCTGGTGCTGGCCACGGGCTCCTACCCCTTCGTGCCGCCCGTCCCCGGCCGCGAGCGTCCAGGCTGCTTCGTGTACCGGACCATCGAGGACCTGGAGGCCATCACCGAGGCGGCGCGCGGGAAAAAGGTCGGAACCGTGGTCGGCGGCGGGCTCCTGGGTCTCGAGGCCGCCAACGCGCTCAAGAACCTGGGGCTCGAGACCCATGTGGTCGAGTTCGCCCCGAGGCTCATGACCGTACAGGTGGACGACGGCGGCGGCGCCATCCTGCGCCACAAGATCCAGGACCTGGGCGTCGTCGTCCATGTCTCGAAGAACACCACGGCGATCGTGGACGGCGATGTCCATGCCCACCGCATGAGCTTCGCCGATGGCGACCTCTTGGAGACCGATCTCATCGTGTTCTCGGCCGGGATCCGGCCGCGCGACGAGCTGGCGCGTGAGGCCAGCCTGGAGATGGGCAGCCGCGGCGGGATCTGGGTCGATGACCGTTGCCGCACCTCGGACCCCGACATCTACGCGATCGGCGAGTGTGCGGTATGGAACCACCAGGTCTTCGGGCTGGTCGCCCCCGGATATCAGATGGCGGAGGTCGCGGCCTCCCAGCTCACCGGCGGCGAGCAGCGCTTCACCGGCGCCGACATGAGCACCAAGTTGAAGCTCCTCGGCGTCGATGTCGCGAGCATCGGCGACGCCCACGGCCGCGCCGTCGGGGCGCGTGCCTACACCTACATCGACGAGCCCAACCGCGTCTACAAGAAGCTTGTGGTGAGCGAGAACGGCCGGCGTCTCTTGGGCGGGGTGCTGGTGGGCGATGCCGAGGCCTACGGCGAGCTGTTGCAGTTTTGTCTCAACGGCATTGAGCTGCCCCCCTACCCCGATGAATTGATCCTGCCCCAGCGCGACGCTAAGAACACCACCGGGCTCGGTGTCGATGCGCTGCCCGATGCCGCCCAGATCTGCTCCTGCAACAACGTCAGCAAGGGCCGGATCTGCGCCGCCATCGCCGACGGTGCCCACAGCCTCGGGGCGCTCAAGCAAGCCACCAAGTGCTCCACGACCTGCGGCGGCTGCGCACCGCTCGCGACCCAGATCCTCAACAAGGAGCTGCTGCGCCTGGGGGTAGCGGTGCGCAAGGGCGTGTGCGAGCACTTCCCCTACACCCGCCAGGAGCTCTACCACATCGTGAGAGTCGAGCGCCACAAGACCTTCGAGGACATCATCGCCAAGCACGGCCGGGGGCTCGGCTGCGACATCTGCAAGCCGGCCGTGGCCTCGATCCTGGCCGCCTGCTGGAACGAGTACGTCCTGAAGAAGGAGCACGCCGGGCTCCAGGACACCAACGACCACTACCTCGCCAACATGCAGAAGGACGGCACCTATTCCGTGATCCCGCGGGTGCCGGGCGGGGAGATCACCCCGGAGCGGCTCGTGGCGCTGGGCACCATCGCCAAGAAGCACGGGCTCTATACCAAGATCACGGGCGCGCAGCGCATCGATATGTTCGGGGCTAGAGTCGATCAGCTCCCGAAGATCTGGCGCGAGGTGGTGGATGCCGGCTTCGAGTCCGGCCATGCCTACGGCAAGGCCCTGCGCACCGTCAAGTCTTGCGTGGGCAGCACCTGGTGCCGGTACGGGGTGCAGGACAGCGTGGGGCTCGCCGTCCTCTTGGAGCACCGCTACAAGGGGCTGCGCGCGCCGCACAAGATCAAGATGGCGGTGTCGGGCTGCACCCGCGAGTGCGCCGAGGCCCAGGGCAAGGACGTGGGTGTCATCGCCACCGAGCGCGGCTGGGCCCTGTATGTCTGCGGCAACGGCGGCATGAAGCCCCGCCACGCCGATCTGTTCGCGACCGATCTCGACCAGGAGACCCTGATCCGGTACATAGACCGCTTCTTCATGTTCTACATCCGCACCGCGGACCGGCTGCAGCGCACCGCGCCATGGCTGGAGAACCTGGAAGGCGGGCTCGAGTATCTCAAGGACGTGGTCATCCACGACAAGCTCGGGATCTGCGAGGAGCTGGAGCGCGAGATGGCACACTTCATCGACACCTACGAGTGCGAGTGGAAGAAGACGATCGAGGACCCCGAGAAACAGAAGCGGTTCCGCCACTTCGTCAACAGCGATGAGCGAGACAACAACGTCCTCTTCGTGGAGGAGCGCGGGCAGCACCGGCCCGCGACGCGCGAGGATCGGGCCAGGCTCGCCGAATCGGCATGAACCACCAGGATTCGTGACGGCCGGGCCAAGCGCCGTTCGGGTGGTAGAGGAAGAGGAAACGGCCCACGGTGATGTTGATAAATGGGTCGAGGTCTGCGCGTTCGATGACCTCCTCCCGTGGTACGGGGCCTGTGCGCTGGTGCGCGGCAGGCAAGTCGCGATCTTTCGCGTGGGCGAGGGGCAACAACTCCATGCCATCGACAACTACGACCCGATCGGCCGAGCCAACGTGCTGTCGCGCGGGATCGTGGGCGACATCGGCGGGGAGCTGTGCGTGGCCTCGCCGCTCTACAAGCAGCACTTCAGCCTCAAGACCGGCCAGTGCCTGGAGCAGAAGGACGTCCGCGTGCCGGTCTATGGCGTCCGGGTGGTCGGTGGACGGGTGCAGATCGCCGTCTCGTGACCGGATCATCGACCACCGAATCATTACCTGCCCTATCATCACTCCGGGACCGAGCCCCGAATCCGCGCGCGGCCATGTATCTCGATTACTACACCGCCGATGTCTTCACGGACCGCATCTTTCATGGCGCGCAGGTGGCCGTGTTCCCGGACGCCCGCGGGCTCGATGCCAGACTGATGGGGCTCATCGCGCGCGAGCTGAACGTGCCGCAGACGGTGTTCGCCCTTCCACCACAGGAGCGCACCGGCCACTGGCGGGTGCGCATCTTCTCCCCGAGCGCCGAGCTCGATTTCGGGGGTCACTCGACCATCGCCACGGCCCATGTGCTGGCCGCGACCGGCAAGGTCGCGCTCACGCAGCACCACACCCACATCGTGCTGGAGCAGAAGCTCGGGCCAATCGATGTCTTCGTCACGGAAGAGGGCGGCAGGCCGGTCTTCACCCAGTTCACAATGCGGACCCGGGCGCAGATCGACCGCTTCGTCCCAACCCACGAGGAGCTCGCCGACATCCTCTCGCTCGACAGCTCCGAGATCGAGAAGCTCAAGTTTCAGCCCTTGGCGGTGTCTTGCGGGTTCGCGTACCTGATCGTGCCGCTCCGGTCCTACGCCACGGTGCGCAAGGCGCGCTTCGCCTTCAACGCTTGGGGCCGGTCTTCAGCGCCGGCCTCCCTCATCCGCGAGATCCTGCTGTTCTCGACGCAGAGCCGGATGGGCGCCTCGGACTTCCATGCCCGTCTCGTAGGACCTCACATCGGCATGAACGAGGACCCGCCCATCGGCTCCGCCTTGCCGGCCTTCGCGCATTACCTCTGCGCCCAGCCGCAGGTCAAGCCCGGCACCTATACCTATTCGCTGGATCGCGGCGAGGCCACAACCAGGCAGAGCATCCTACGGGTCGAAATGGACAAGAAAAAGACCGACGAGCTGACGGTGCGCGTCGGGGGACCGGCGGTCATTGTGAGCACAGGAAGGATCGACCTCCCGGACGTCGGGTCAACAGCATCTTAGGAAACCACTCATGAGCCATTTCCTCGACCGATTGCGCTTCTTCAAGCGCATCGAAGGCAAGTTTTCGAACGGCCACGGCATCACCACGAGCGAGGACCGCCAGTGGGAGGATGTCTACCGCAACCGCTGGCGCTTCGACAAGGTGGTGCGCTCGACCCACGGGGTCAACTGCACCGGCGGCTGCTCCTGGAACATCCACGTCAAGAACGGGCTCGTGGCGTTTGAAATGCAGGCGACCGACTACCCGCGCACCCGCGCCGATCTGCCCGATCATGAACCGCGGGGTTGCCAGCGCGGCGCGAGCTATTCCTGGTATCTGTACAGCCCCCACCGGGTGAAATACCCGCTCATCCGCGGCCGGC
>JALZID010000280.1 GCA_030860485.1 Pseudomonadota bacterium
GAGGCTGTCGATCGAGTTGAAACGGCTGAACGGACGCAGCTCGAAAAGTGGGAGTCCTCACATGGGACCCCGAGGGAAAAACAAGAAGGGATAATCTGTAAAGTTATTCAAGGGACACTACACTAGCTAGGTAGACCTCGGAGAGCCACTCACAAGTGGCTACGATCTCCCACTGGGTCACGCAGTCCATGGCGTTGATGGGGTAGACCCCTTCACCCCGTCCTCATCGCTCTGGTGGACGCTGTCGATGCGCAGGCTAGCCCGGTCGGCCGTCCGGCTGCGGGGCGCTCGGCGCTCGCCGATCGCGATGCCGGTGGGGCGCGTCTTGGTCTACTGTGGACGGCGCGCCCGGTAGCCGGCGACGCCCCGCAGGTTGTAGAGATGCGCCACCGAGATCGACGCCAGCCGCGCAGCGCGGGTGTCCCAGAAGACCAATAAAACGCGCTGCATCAAGTACTTGGTGGCGGGTCCTGGGAGCGCGTCGTGCAGGGTGTCGGTCTCGGCCAAAAGCGCAATATCGGCGGCCGTGTCCTGGCGGGCCGGCGGAGGGTAGCGCTTAGCGACCCCCCGTTGCCCACAGAACTTCATAGGTTACAATAGCCAGCATGATGCAGGCGCGCTTTACGCCCATAGCCTACGCGCGCTCTACGCCCGCGGTTTACACCCGCGGTCTACGCCGCCAAGCGGATCTCCCGAACGTCCTCCAGGACACGCCGAAATTCTCGATCTGGCGCGCTGCACATGGTTCTATAAGCTTCCAAAAACGGCAGCCAAACGTGTGGAGGGTCGCGCTCGAGTCACGGCGGGGTGCGTATGGATGCCCGCCCCCGCGATTCTAGCGGCGGCCCTACCAGCCATGCCCGGGGAACAGCCTCCTTGCCGGGCATGTGCTTTGCCTTTCCGCTTAGTCGTGGCGAGGATTGACCCAGTGGTGGACGCCGGCCTAGCGCCTCTTCGCCGCGTCTTCCCGTTTCACCGTCCCTAGCGCGGTACCGCAGGCGCGGCCAAACATCCGGGGGGCAAGGGTTTGCACCTCGCTCATTCCGAGGGGTGGCGTATGAAATACCTACGGTGGTACTGCGCGGCGCTAGCCTTTCTGTGCGCCGGGGCTTGGGCCGGCTACCCGCGGATCGGCGACGGTGATCTGGCGGCGGGCCCCCAACACCGGCTTGCCACGATCCTGATCGCCGGCTACCTGTCGACTTACCACTACAAGAAGGTCCCGTTCAGCGACGCGCTCTCGGCCGAGGTGCTCAAGCGCTACGTCGAGACCCTCGACCCCAATCGCAGCTATTTCTTGCAGCAAGACCTGCAGGCCTTCTCCGTCCATCGGGATCGCCTCGATGAGGCCTTGCGCGAGGGCGAGCTCAATCCGGCCTTCGGGGTCTTCAAGGTGTTCCGCCGGCGTCTCGACGAGCGCATGACCTACGCCAAGTCGCTACTGCAACAGCCATTCGACTTCCGCGTCGAGGAAGACCACGTCATCGACCGCAGCAAAACACCCTGGCCCGCGAATCGCGCCGAGCTCGACGATCTGTGGCGGAAACGGGTCAAGAACGATATCCTGGAGCTGCGCGTCGCAGGAAAAGAGCCACAGGAGATCACCACGACCCTCACGGATCGCTACGCTGGCCTCGTGCAGCAGACCTATCAGCTCAATGCCGACGACGTCTTCGACATCTTCATCAACGCCTATGCCTTGTCCATCGAGCCGCACACGGCCTATTTCTCACCGCGCAGCTCCGAGGACTTCCGCATCCGGATGAGCTTGTCGCTCCAAGGGATCGGCGCGGTGCTACGCAGCGAAAACGGATACACCGTGGTGCAGCAGGTGGTTCCCGGCGGTCCGGCGGACCAGAGCGGAAAGCTGCACGACGATGACCGCATCGTGGCCGTGGCCGAGGGCCGGCAAGGTGAAGCGGTGGATGTCATCGGATGGCGGCTGGAAAAGGTCGTGGACCTGATCCGGGGGAAGAGAGGCACGGTGGTCCGGCTGCGGATCATCCCGAAAGGCAGCGCGCCGGAGGCCGGGGCCACGACCATCACCCTGACGCGCGACACCATCAAGCTCGAGGACCAGGCCGCCAAGAAGTCGATGATAGAGGTCGGCCGGTCGGGTTCGATCAGCAAGATCGGCGTGATCAAACTCCCGGCCTTTTACATCGACTTCGAGGCCCGAGCGCGCGGGGACCGTCACTACCGCAGCACGACACGCGACGTGCGCCAACTGATGGGCGAGCTGGTCCGCGACGGCGCGCAGGGCATCGTCATCGACTTGCGAGGCAACGGGGGCGGATCGTTATTGGAGGCCAATGAGCTGACCGGTCTCTTCATCCAGGAAGGGCCGGTCGTCCAGGTGCGTGATGCCGATGGCGATCTCGATATCAACGAAGACAACGATCCGGAGATCGCCTACGGCGGACCGCTCGCGGTCCTGGTGGACCGGCAGAGTGCGTCGGCATCGGAGATCTTCGCCGGCGCGATCCAGGATTACCGGCGCGGGCTCATCGTCGGCGAACCGACCTTCGGAAAGGGCACCGTGCAAAACCTCATCGACCTCGACAGTCTGGGCCGCCGGCGCCCAGGGAACCTTGGCCAGATCAAAGCGACGGTGGCCCAGTTCTTCCGAGTCAACGGCGCCAGCACCCAGCACCGAGGTATCGAACCGGACGTCACCTTTCCGACGCCCCTGCAGTCCTCCGATCAAGGGGAGCGCGGGCTGGAGCACGCCTTGCCCTGGGATCGCGTCGATCCCGCCGAGTACGTCCCCGTAACGGGGGTACCGCAGCGTACCCTCTTTGATCTGCGCACGCGCCACGAGCAGCGGTTGGCAAGCTCCCCGATCTTCAAGCTCCTCACCGAGCAGGCGGAGCATGCGCACCAGATCGAAAAACGGGACCGAGTCACTCTGGCCGAAGACAAACGCCGCGCCGAGCGGAGCGCTTGGGAGGCGATGCGCGCTGAGATCGAAAAGCAACTGCGCCTGGCCTTCGCAGGTGGTCCGACCCCCGTGAAGGACAGCGCAGCGCGTAAGAGCAGCAAAGACGAGGTCGATCTCGGCGCACCGATGCTCCATGAGACCGCGGAGGTTCTATTGGATCTCATTGAGCTAACGAAGCCGGTGACGATCCGCCACGCCGAACAACCGCAGAGGCCCGAGCGCGATTCCGGTTTCGTGAGGCGCTAGCCAAACTTCCCCTGCGCGGGACACGACGCACCTTCAGCGGGCGTTCCAGTAACGCGCGGTTTCATCCCGGTACCGCACCGGACTTCCCACCCCGTCCCCGATCCGGAACCGGACGGCGCCTGCCTCCGCCGTGCCCAGTGTTTCGGCGCCGCGCTTGGCGTAGTGCTCGCGGATCTCGGGCGCCGGGAAACCCCAGCGATTGCGATAGCCCGCGGGAAAAACCACG
Organism: Pseudomonadota bacterium; assembly: GCA_030860485.1. NCBI lineage: Bacteria > Pseudomonadati > Pseudomonadota > Pseudomonadota bacterium. The sequence continues at coordinate 3,414 of JALZID010000280.1, forward strand.
TAGCGAGGGGACACCGCCGCGACAAAGTCCGGGGTCGATGAGGTCTTGCTGCCGTGATGGGGCGCGACCAGGATCTCGGCGTGCAATGCGGAACCGAGCCGTCGGACCAGGCGCGCCTCGGCCCCGTGCTCGATATCACCGGGGATGAGCACGGCACGGGCGCCGGTCGAGACCCGGAGCACGCAGGAACGCTCGTTGTCGGGGCCGGGATCTCCGACCGTCGGATGCAGCACGGTGAACGCCACACCCTCCCACTTCCAGTGCTGACCCGCCTCGCAGGGGACGGTGCGGCCCCTATTTCTCGCTTCAGGGGAGATCTCCTGCGGGACGCTGGTCAGGATCCGGCCGACCGACACCTCGGCCAAGAGGCTTTCTAGGCCGCCCAGATGGTCGTTATCGCCATG
>JALZID010000281.1 GCA_030860485.1 Pseudomonadota bacterium
CCTACATCATTGGCAAGAACTGCGTGCAGTTCTTCACCGTCGAACCGGAGCCTCTCCTTCCATTATGCACCACACGCCGGACCCACGACATACACCTCGTCGGTCTGAGGCGGAGCCTCGTTAGTGATTGGGGACATAAATCAACTTGTTCGCCGGGACCCCATCGATATCACGCCGGACCCGAAGGATATCCTGCGATACACAGACCCTCTTATGCGCGAGGGCCGACATGATGTGGCGTTCCATATAGTAATGCCAACGCGTCTTCCATGGGTTCTTGCCGTGCTCGCAAGTCACGATGGCGAGTACCGCGGCCAGCGTCGCGGCGAGGACGCCGTAGACGTTTGGCCAGAACATATGCGTGTGCACAACGTCCGGTGCGATGTCCCTCAACCTGCGAGCGAGCTTCCCGATATGATACGGGGCGTAGCGAGCCCTGAGGCCCATCCACACGACTTCGACGTCAGCGGGAAGCAGGCCCGACAGGCCGCCATGTTCCGGCTCGCCGAGGCACACGATATAGCTCTTGGCGCGAGCCATGTGACGCGCGATATTGACGACCTGACGCTCGGCGCCACCGAAGCGCAGATGCCCGATGATATGACACACGCGCAGGGCGCGTTCAGTCCTGGGCTCGGCACGATCAGACTTTATCGGGTATAAATACATCACCTGTCCGGGCCGTGCAAACGAGATCCTTATCGAGAACCGCCATATAACAGAGCGCTATCGCATCCCAGATATAGCGTTCCGCCCCCCGAAACGTGTACTGCTTGCGGACGAGCAGCAAGCTCGATAGGGCGTCGCGAACAGACTGCGGGTCGTCGATATCGGCGATTTCTCTGCAATCAACTTCCCGCATGAAATCCGCAACCGCCGAGTCCTTCGGGACCACCGCCAGGATTGGAACACGGACACTGAGATAGTCGAATAACTTGAAGGGCAAGGCATAGCGGACGTCTCTACCGGAGGGGAGGTAGAGCAGATCGGCGCCCCTCAGGTAGCGGAGGATCATCGCGTGGTTCACCGGGTCGTGCTTCACCAGCACCCCGGAGAGACCCAAGTCATCCATGCGCCTTTCATCATGGGTCTTCACGCCACCCCCGAATACGTGGATGGCCACCGCGTTGGGCGCCAGTCGACCCTCCGCGATCAGGGCCGCCAGCGGCTCCGCTATGAGACCGACTCGCCTCTCGCCGTACAGGGATCCGGCGTAGACGATGCTGAGTCGGCCGTCGTTGTCCGGCCGGATCGCGTCGAGGTAGGCCCTGTCGTGGTAGCCGTTCGCTATCAGATGCAGCCGCGCCGTCGTGGTAGCGCCCCAACGCCTCTGAAAGTCCTTCCGCATGCGCTCCGTGACGAACACCGCGGCCCCGGCGCGGCGTATAACCATGCGTTCCATCCACGCATTGATACCCGACACCCACCGGCCGGCCCGTACCCCCGTCCAAACGCGAGCGGTCCATGGGTCGCGATAGTCCAAGACCAATCTCTTGCCGCTCATGCGGCTCAAGAGTGCCCCTGCGATAAGCGAGGAATAGGGCGGCGCTGTCGCCACGATGAGGTCACACTTCCGGTCCTTGATGATCCGCAACCCTTCTCGAACGGCGTTCCACAACCATCCTATATGCGGGTCAGGGAAACACAGCCAATTCCCCAAACTTGGTTCCCTTGGGCAGTGGGTACGGGAAAAGTGGTGCGCACCGCTAGGCCGTCCCGGCAATCGGTAGCGTCCGGTCCTCGGTGCTTTGCTCTTTCGTGGTGAGCACGCTGACCTCGTACCCCCGCGCCTCGAAGATCTGGCAAAGATAGGTGAACCGTTTCGCCCCCACCGCCCGGCTAGGGGCGAAATATGCCCAGACGATTAGGAGCTTGCGCTTTTCAGCCATCGAGGGAGTCCCGCCTGCCTCATTACTCGCGACACGACCAGCTCGATCTCATCGAGCCGACAGTGGCGCACGAATACGAAATAACCCGCCAGGAAAAGTGAAGAAAACACTATCGCTCGAACGGCGTCCCCGATAGGGACCAATTCCCCGATCAGCAATATGGGCACGTTCAGCAGAACGGCCAGCACGATCGCCATGAGTTTGCTCCAGAATAACATCTCCCGCACGCGAATGGAATAAACGTTGAGTATACGCCTCCCCAGATAAACCGCCAACGCCACCTCGGAGACCAGCAACGCGATCGGTGCCGCCAGGAGGCCAAGGTCGTCGAAACGTGGCAAAAATGAATCCAACCTTCACGAGGATCGCCACCAGGTTCCCGGTGATGAAATACCCGTTCACGTTCATCGCCCATAGGGGGGTGGACATCTCGAAGCATTGGCGCAGCATGATCAAGAGAAAGACACGGAATATCGGAACGGCGGCGACATACTGATCCGTAAACAGCGTGGTGACAAACGTATCGGCATAAAAAAAGAGCACGGTGAAGAACGGGAACACGACGAAGCAATACAGTACATTGGCCCGGTTCCAAAGGCTGAGACCGGCCATCGGGCTCCCCTGACCGCGTTGTACCATATCGGGAAAGAGCACGTCCCCGGCCGCCGAGCGCACGACACTCATGATTGGGATCTGGTAGGCGCCCAGTACGATTCTACGAAATCCACGTTCAGGAAGAAGAAAACGTAGAGCAGCAACGGTTCGGCGAAATCGAAGCTTGCCTTGGCAAAGACGATATGGCGGGTGGCCTAGATGATGCCCAAGTTCAGGGCCGAGCTCACAAAGATGAACAGGGCGGTCTGGGTGACGTATTTTCCGCTCGTTGTCCGGGTCTTTCGGGATGAAGTATAGGATGCTCGTTTTTACGGAACAGCCCAGCACCGTCGCCAGGGCGAGGGCGTAGACGACGAACTCGCGGTACTGGCCGTAGGCGTGCTGGTCCAGGATGCGGACGAATACTATCGGGCTGACGAGCAGTATGGCGTAGTTCATGAGCCGGGCGAATGCGAGTACCAGGAACCGCAATATCGAAGAGTACACTCTGGAATTCTCCCTCAGGACGCCCAGGTCGGGGCGGAGCCGAGCGCTCGCTGATCAGCAAGTTCGATACCGACCATCGAGACCGGCGTCCGCTTCATCGTTCGAGGAAGCCGTTGACGGCAGCGAGGTCACCGCTCGTGAGGGTACCGGCGGCAAACTTCAGGCGCAGCGTGTCCAACAGGTAGTTGTAGCGCGCCCGTGCGTAGTCGCGCCGCGCCCCGAACAACGCCCGCTCGGTGACGACGACATCCACGGCCGTACGCGTGCCCACCTCCAACCCGGCCTGGGTAGAGGACACCGAGACCTCGCTGGACTGCACCGCCTGCTTCAAGGCCTTGATGCGGCTGATCCCCGCCATGACGCCGAGAAAGGCCACGCGGGTCCGCCGATAGCTCTCACGGCGCGCCTGTTCCATCTGTTCGATGGCCTGCTGATGCCGCTCCGCGGCCTCGCGGGTCTGCGAAACCACCGCGCCGCCGGAGAAGATGGGCACGGCCAGCTCGAGGCCGATGGCCGTTCCATCGATTTCCACGTTGCCGAACCGGCCGCCGGTCGTGTCAAAGCCATGGCTCCCCACGAGGTCGAGCGTCGGGAAATGGCCGGCCGCCTGGCGATCGATCTCCTCGCGGGCGGTATCGACCGCCGCGCTGGCGGCGGCGACGCGGAGGTTCTGCACCAACGCCCGATCGGCCCACGCCGCGATATCCGCGGGCTCGGGGCTCAGCAGCGGGATCTGCTCCCTGAGCTTGGCGATCGCGCCCGGCTCCTCGCCGATCACCTCGTGCAAGGCCTCGCGCGCATCGTCGAGCAGGTTCTGGGCTTCAATCTCTTGGGCCAAGGACAGGTCGTAGCCAGCCTGCGCCTCCTCGACGTCGGTGATCGCGATGAGGCCGACCTCGAAGCGCTGGCGCGTCTCTTCCAGTTGTCGCCGCAATGCCGTCAATTCGGCCCCCGCGAAGGCCAGGTTGTCCGCCGCCCCGAGGAGTGCGAAATAGCGTTCGGCCAATCGCACTATCAGCTCTTGGTAGACCGCATCGATCTCGTGCTGCGCCTGGCGGATCCGGCTGTCCGCTTGTTTGAGCCGGATGAAGCGATCGCGGTGATAGAGCGGTTGGGTCACGTTCAGGCTGTAGCCGCCACTGGTAAAGGTAAAGTCCCCGCTCCCGAAGGCATCGACGCCCGCCGGGGCCGTCACTTCCGTCACTTGCTGAAAGTTGCGCGCGACGTTGGCCGTGATGCCGACCGAGGGCAAGAGGCCGGCGCGCGCCTGCGGGAACGCTTCGAGCGTGGCCCGGAGTCCGGCCTGGGCCCCCTTGAGCACCGGATCCCGCTGCTCCGCGAGCTGAAACAGGGACAGGAGATCGGCGGCAGGGGCGTGAAGTGGCACCAGACTGGACAGTGCGATGAGGACGGGCAGGCTGGTACGGCGGAGTCGGCGAGCCGCCCCCAAGCGGGTCGCCTCGCCGAGTCTCTGCTGGACTACCGGCTGACAGTCGTGGTTCACCGGTCGGCGGCGAGACCCGGCGACACAGGGGAGGAGGCCGTCAGAACACGAATCTCTTGGGCGTCGGCGCGCCCCGCAACGGCGGCAGGTCGGTCTCGAACAGGCCCTCGCGCGCGAACTCACGCGCGCCCACCCGCGTGACGAGCATGGCTTCCATGACCGGCGCTTGCCCGACGATGAGGAAGACGCGCCCGCAGACCGCAAGCCGTTTCTCGAAGTGATCGGTATAAACGGGTAGGGAACCGGTCACGGCGATGACGTCGTAGTCCCCCTCCGTCGCCGAGCGATCGAGACCATTGCCCACCTCGAAGCGCACATTCTCCAAGCCGTGTTGCGACACCCGGACCTTGGCGCCGGCGCAGAGCTCCGGGTGGATCTCGACCGTCGTGACCTCACGTCCGGAGCGCGCCAGTAGTGCGGTCACGTAGCCGCTGCCGGTGCCGATCTCCAGGATGCGGTCGCCGGGCTCGATGGCCAGCACTTGTAGCATACGGGCCTCGACCTTGGGTGCCATCATGACCTCGCTGAACCCGAGCGGAATATTTGTATCCGAGAACGCCAGGCTGCGGTAGCGGGACGGCACGAAGTCTTCGCGCGGCACCGACGCCAGGAGGTCGAGGACGCGTTGATCCAGCACCTCCCAGGTCCGGATCTGCTGCTCGATCATGTTCGAGCGTGCTTGTTCGAAATTCATCCCAAAACCTATCCAGGGGGCGCCTGCCTCGCCGACGGTGGCCCGACTGAACGGGGGGTACACTTGCCAGGTATCACTTGCCAAAGGGCGACTGCATTATATAGGCTTGCACATCTCCGACAGCTAGGGGTGCCCTCGGCAGATGCAGCGCGCGAGGGCTGAGAGCATACCCTTCGAACCTGAACCGGCCAGTACCGGCGTAGGGAAGCACCGATGACCAAGCTCCTACGCCTTGTCGTCCCAGCGAGGTGTAGTCATGGCTTCAGTCCCGAAATCCGATCCGAGGTCTCTTCTACCATTAGGCGGTCCTTCCGCCGGCAGCATAGCAGAGGCCCCGGTGCCGCGGTCGTTTCCAGGCTCGCGCAAGGTCTATGTCACCGGCTCGCGCCCCGACCTATGCGTCCCCATGCGAGAGATCCGGCTGGCCGATTCGACATCCCGACTCGGGCCCATCGCCCACGACGCGGTGACGGTCTACGACACCTCGGGTCCGTACACCGATCCGGCGGCCGACATCGACCTCGGCGCGGGTCTGCCGTCACTACGCGCCCGCTGGATCGCGGAGCGCAGTGACGTAGAGGAACGGCCGGCGGACGCTTTCGGCGAGCGCTCCGAGCCCGCTGCCGGCTCGCGTCTGGCGTTCGCGCGCCCGCGCCCCCCTTGGCGGGCGAAGGCCGGCGCCAACGTCACCCAGATGCACTACGCCCGGCGCGGGCTCATCACACCCGAAATGGAGTACGTGGCCATCCGGGAGAACCAGCGCCTCGACGAGGCCGAGGCGCAGAAGAACAGCCGCATGGCCGGAACACCCCGGGAGATCACCCCGGAGCTGGTGCGCTCGGAGGTGGCGCGCGGCCGCGCCATCGTCCCGGCCAATATCAACCACCCGGAGTCCGAACCCATGGTCATCGGGCGGAGTTTCCTGGTCAAGATCAACGCCAACATCGGGAACTCGGCGGTCACCTCGGGGGTGCAGGAGGAGGTCGAGAAGATGATCTGGGCCGCCTACTGGGGGGCCGACACGGTGATGGACCTGTCGACGGGGCGGGACATCCACGACACCCGCGAGTGGATCCTGCGCAACTGTCCGGTGCCCATCGGCACGGTCCCGATCTATCAGGCCCTGGAAAAGGTCGGCGGGCGCGCCGAGGAGCTGTCCTGGGAGGTGTATCGAGACACCCTCATCGAGCAGGCCGAGCAGGGGGTGGACTACTTCACCGTACACGCCGGCGTGCGCCTCGCCTATATCCCGCTGACGGCGCCCAGGATCACCGGGATCGTGTCGCGCGGCGGGGCCATCATGGCCAAATGGTGCCTGGCCCACCACCGCGAAAGCTTCCTATACACCCACTTCGAGGACATCTGCGAGATCATGAAGGCCTATGACGTGGCCTTCTCGCTCGGCGACGGACTGCGGCCGGGCTCGATCGCCGACGCCAACGACGCGGCCCAGTTCGCCGAGCTCACGACCTTGGGCGAGCTGACCGGCATCGCTTGGCGTCACGACGTACAGGTCATGATAGAAGGCCCCGGCCACATCCCGATGCACCTCATCGCGGACAATGTGACGCGCGAGATGGCGGAGTGCCGGGAGGCGCCGTTCTACACTCTGGGGCCTCTCACCACCGATATCGCCCCGGGCTACGACCACATCACCTCGGCCATCGGCGCGGCGCTCATTGCCTGGCACGGCACCGCCATGCTGTGCTACGTGACCCCGAAGGAGCACCTCGGTCTGCCCGACAAAAACGATGTCCGAGAGGGGATCATCGCCTACAAGATCGCCGCCCATGCCGCCGATCTGGCCAAGGGTCACCCTGCCGCCCACCTCCGGGACCGGGCCCTGTCCCAGGCGCGCTTCGAGTTCCGCTGGGAAGACCAGTTCAACCTCGCGCTCGATCCGGAGCGGGCACGGGCCTATCACGACCAGACCCTGCCCAAGGAAGGGCACAAGCTCGCTCATTTCTGTTCCATGTGCGGACCCCGGTTCTGCTCCATGCAGATCACCCAGGAGGTCCGCGAGTATGCGCGTGCCCAGGGGATCGCGGAGGACTCGGAGGCACTCGAGCGCGGCATGGAGGCCAAGTCGCAGGAGTTTCGCGCCGAAGGCGGCGAGCTCTATCCGGACGGGTAGAGGGATGCCACTCGTCGAGCGCGAAGCGCTCGTTGGCGAGCTCCACCCGCTCCGCGGTGCCGAGTGACTTCGGGGGCCGCGCGCTCGATGTGCCGGAGCTTTAAACCTCAAGGACCCCCGTGCGGACCGGCATGCGGGGTGTTGTGGGGCCTGGAGGTCAACACCCCCGGCTACCCGATTATGCCAACCCTAACGACGACCAAGACCGAAGCTTGGATGACGACGGTGATGCTTCGCTAACGATGCGAAACAAGACAGCGTATGGGAAACGGTGCACGAGAGAACGGCGTATACCGCGCTTGACAATGGCGTACTGGGATGGACTTGCGCGAGCTCGTTCGATGGCTGCATAGACCTCGGTCCGAAGCTCGTCACCGAGCCCGGCGCGTTGCTGGTTGTAGTACACGACGGCGTTATTGAGATCGGATACGGTGAGCGGCTGATACTCAACCCTCATTCCGAGCCGCCACCAGTGCGCCGCAAGAATTCGGCGTGATCGATGGGGTGAACTTGGCCCGACTCAATCTCGGCGTCGCGCTGCGCGGCAATCTCAATGCCCTCTGGGTCGATGTTGTCATCACCAGGCGCACTGGGATCGCCAACCAAGCTTTCCCAAGCCAACGTCGCGAGACGCTCTCGCTTCGCAGGCGGGAGAGCCAATATTTCTTTCTCAAGATCAATGACGGTGTTCATAGAATCAAGTATAGCGCGTAGGCACCGTGCGATAACGAAACAAGATCGGCCGCGCCATCTCGGCCGGCATTACGTACTGTACATCAACCATCGTTATGATCGCAGCGGCACGCTGTGGGAGGGGCGCTACAAAGCAAGCTGGTACAGGAATAGGATTACCTGCTCGCCTGTTATAGCTATATCGAACTCAATCCGGTGCGGGCCGGGATGGTCGAAGGTCAATATCACTCGGACCGGCAGGCTCACCGGCGCTGGCGGAGCTCGTCTAGAATACCCGACGCTGGCCGGAGACCAGCTGCTTGCGCATTTCCAGGACGCCGAAAGCGCTTCGTGCAGGGCGCGGCGTTCCTCGTCGGTGAGGTCATCACTCTTCGTCGTCACCCAGGTCAACAACCGTTCCCCAGGCAGGGTTGTCGGCTCGTCGAGCACGAGCCGCCCCTTTTGGACATGGGCTGGGATCCACACCGTATCCAGCAGCGTTCAGGGCACTCACCGTAGGAGCACGAGCGCGACCGCGAGAGTTAGCAGGGCGGCGCCGTCGATGCTGGCCATGGTTCACCCGGCGACTGTGGTGATCGTCATGCAGCGCTGGCTCGTGAAGGGGCTGCTGGAGACGGAGAAGTGAGAGCGCGCTGCGGAGCCTTGCTGCGGGTAGCCGGTGCCGGGACCCTCGTGGCGCTCCTGGCCGCGGGCTGCGCCACACCGGCTCCCGCGCGGGACCCGCGCGTGCGGCCAGTGGAGAACCTGGCCGAGCGGCTCGTATTCCAAGGCTTTTCGGTTCTTCCGCCCCAGGGGCGGGGATGGCTCATCATTCCCGCCGGCGTCGAGGACCCGCGCCGCGGGCGGACCGTCGTGTCCCTGGGCAAGTCGCTGCGCGAGCGGCGTTCGGCGCGCCCCGAGGAGCTTCACACGGCCGGGGCACGGGTAGTCGTGCTGGACGTGCAGGACACGCGGTTCGACAGCCCGGAGGCCTACCTGCGCTTTGTCGAGGACGAGGCGAAGCGTGGGCTCACCGGACGGCGCTTCCGGCAGCTCGAGACGCGGTACGCCATCGAGCCGGAGGGGCCGGTCCCACTCTGCGTGCGCCATGAAACCGTGGTCGAGGACAGCCAGGTCCCGCGGTTTCCCGGCGCCGTTTTCGTCCTCGCGGCGCGCGGCCTTCGGTGCGTGCACCCGCACTGGCCCCGATACCTTGTGGACGTGAGCTACAGCCAGCGGGTGCACCGCGGCCAGCCATTCGTCCCTCTCGAGCCCGAAGGCGAGCCCTTCCTCCGGAGCCTCCGGTTCACGGCCGATCGGCCATCCCTATGAGGCACGGGAGTCCGCGGAAGCTCGGGATCAGCGCAAAAATCCCGGTTTTTACTTTGACCCCGAACTTCTCCCATACTCCAGCCAGCCGAATTCCCCTTTTCAATACCTGCCGGTAAAGGAACGATGGCGTTCAGCGCCTGGTGTCGGGGTGGGCGAGGCGACCTGGCCGTGGACCGCGAGATTGGGTCAGAAACGCCTCCACTTCCACGGCTCCGATCTCCGCGGGGGCGTCGCTTCCCGTGGAAGAGGATGACGCGCGGGATCCAATCGACGTAAGCCTGCTCGGTGCGGATGCTATCGTGCAACCGGCGGCGTCGCGCACCTGATCGAGCAATCTGTGTTGGCCCCGAGCCGGGACCAGATCCCGAGGTCCGTCCATGCCGTGTGTCCTTACGGTGGGGCTCGCGCCCTCTTGTACAATCCCTTTCATCATCACGGCGTTGCGAGCCTTGCCGAACGCCCCCGCCGCGATATAATACGGTGCCGAGACCGGTCCCGCAGCCTATCCCGGGGCAAGACCGGGTCGACTTCGCGGCCCAGGAGGTAATCCGTATGGTTCTGTTTGTAGAGAAATCTGCGTATGTAACGGTAGGCTGCATATCGTCCCTACTCCTGAGCCTTCCACTGTTCGCTGACTCGTTTCAGTCTAAGGAGTGGAGCTGGGGCACAAGCGAGGGTGGCTACTACTACGCAGCCACCAGCAATTCAGCTGGGAATATCTTTGGTCAGTACTGCTATTTTGAGTCGGCCACCTGCGTCTATCTTGTCGGCCTTGGCACGACATGCGACACTGGGAGCGAATATCCCGCGTTGATAAACTCCGACGCTGGATCGATTCATGTCACGCTTGCCTGTGGGAATAAAGTTTTTAATCAACAGGTCTTGGGCGTCAAAGCGTTTGATGACGTTGATCGTATTATACGGAGCGCAACTCGCATGGGTATCGTAATTCCCCTCCAAGGTGACGAATTCAAGGTGTCGCGCTTCGGTCTTGCCGGATCCACTTATGCTATTGATCTTATGAGGACTGCTACAGAAGCCAAGCTTCAGCGGGCACCGGCGAATTCAAGCAGGCCAGTTGAGGAGCGCATATAGCGGATACCGTGGGTCGCCGTAACTTTTCCAAGCCCTGTTTCGTTATGGACAAGTGAGAAATGAATGAGGAAATAACGCGATTAGGAAAGCAAACACTGCAATCTGGTTGGCCAGCGGCGCAACTTTATCGTCGCTATATTGCGCCATTCGTATTTGGTCCGCTTCCTCCATATAACTTGAATAGTCCCGAGTTGCACCACGGTTCAGTGTTTTTTATGGAAAGCAAGAAAGCAAGATTTGGAGTAACTTGCGCGCATTGCGTAGATGGGTTTAGGACGGAACATAAGAGCAAGCCCAATATTTTTCTAATGATCGGAGATAAAATTGTCTTCGATTTTGAAGAGAGACTAATAGACTATGATAAAAATCTCGATTTGTGCACTTTCAGAATATCGAAGGAGGAAATATCTGAAGTAAACAAAGAGTCCAGCTTCCTTGATTGGACGCCTCAACCAACAATTCCGGAAGGGGCATCAGTCGCAATTATTGGTTTTCCTGCTCACATTGTTCGGCCGCAGGATCAAAACACACTTAGCATTGGCTCTCTATGCATTTTTGAGTTACTACGAGAAGGAAATTTGAGCTATACAGGTATGATTATTGAGTTTGAAATGGGGGAGTGGGTCCACGCGGTAAACCAGAGTCAATTCAAAATTGATGATGTCGAACATTTCGGTGGCTTAAGCGGTTGCCCTGTTCTGTTCTGGGCTAACTTAAGGCCAGTGTTAGCTGGCATTGTTTTCGAGTCGCCTATATCCAATGCTGGTGAAAAGCTTGCGTATCAATACGTCAAGGCCAGATACAACTTGATAGATGAAAATGGAAAGATACAGCGCCTGTCATGATGCCGCTGGGCAAAAAGAAAAGGGACCATCTCTGGTCCCCCTTCTCATCCATCTACAACTTACCGGTTACTGAAGGTACGGTTCAACTCCATCTATGATTCGTTGAAGTTTCTCCATATCAACAGTGCCATCAGGTCGTGTGCAGGAGTCTACTACCGCCATCTCCCTTTGGTACTCAGGATCGTTGTATGCCTCCTCACACTTGCGACGGCAGAAGTCCTCCAACGATTCATCTGTAGGAGGTTTAAAACCCTGCTGCACGTGATACCTCTATCACAAACCTTGTTACCTCATCGTCTGGTTTCATCATGAACTCCTTTTCTTGCGAGGTGGTATCGTCGCCAGGTGTTCGATGAGGATACTATTCCAGTCCCCTGCAGCAACTTCCACATACGCCTCACTGATTCCTATTCGTCGTAATGTAGTTCGCATCGTGCGCTTAGCATTTGATATTTCAATAGAAGTGGTCGTGTCCGTTTTCTTTCTTACATCCTTGGGGTGCCAGACGATGAGTTTCAAATTATCGATATAGAACCAGGAAGCACTATTGTTACGGTGGAGTTGCCTATTGAAGCAGCCGAGTTGTTAGTCGATCTTACGAAGGCGGATCCAGAGCTGTTTGCACAATATAGGCTAACTTCAGGAGAAATCGTTGTCAGGCCAGAAACACAGCATGCGCTACCGAATCGACCGGATAGAGTAGCACTCGATAAAGAAGGTCGCCGTTCGGAATTATGGCGAGCATTATCGCCATTTGGCTTATTAGGGCACTCTGGCCCTTCGCGAATTATTCGAAAGGAAGATGATTCGGATGTGGCATAAGCCGGTGTCAAATTTGAAGTGCAACAAGCTCTGACCAGCTCTGACCCCTTTACGCTTTTACGCTCTGACCGGGCTCCCATCAAACGCCAATAGAGAACGGCCATGGCCATGCCCTGCGAGTTGGCGAGGTGGGTGGCTATGCACAGCCAGAGCACCAACGTCCCGTCGGCAGGTGGCTGCCCCCGGCCAGAGCACCAGGGTCCCGTCAGCAGAGTCGCTGCGAGTCTTCAGCGCTTCACCGGAAACCCATCGCCACTTGTGTCCGGAGCTCCGTGGTGGGATACTTCAGGCGACAGTTTACTAAACCCCTGAGAGGCTCCAGGTATCGTGCCTTGTCTAACCGCTTAGGATTGAGACGACCGGAGCCCGAGGATGCGCTCAGGTACGAAGCGCATCTGTCCCGCGACTGATGCGCTTCCTTACGTCGGTACATCCTACGATTGTTTACAGAGGGGATAACCGTCGGGTCGCGCGGGCTCATCGACCTCTTGTGACTCGAATGCCGACACCTGACCCTTCCATCGAGCGGACAGCCCACGGCAAGCCGTGGGCTGCTGCTCGTGTCAAACGTTGGGCCTCAGCAAGTAGCGCGGAGAGCGGAGTATGGTGGTCGAGTTTAGGGTCAGAGTAAGGATTCCTAAGCAGTTTTTACTTTGACCCTACTCTGATCGCGAACTTCCCATGTCCATTTTATTTGGCCTCGGTGGTCAGGCTCTTGAGCACGCGGGCACGTAAGCCGACCAAGGTGAGTCCTACGACTTCCTTGGTCATCTCGTCATAACGCACGACGAGACCCTCGCCGATGTCCGTTCCGACGGCCGGCCTGGGCTCGCCAACGGAGAGATACAGGACATCGGCCTCCTCATCGTAGTCCCACTGCAGGACGCTGGGTTTTTCGAGAATCTTCAACGCTTCCATAAGAGAACCCTCTGGGTCGATGGCCGTCGCGCCAGGTAGGCCGTCACGATAAAGCCATCGTCACTGCCGATTTCTCGGTACGCAATCACTATGTGCTTCCGGGTCAGCGGTGTCTGCTCGTAAAACCGCACCGCCAATAGCTCGCCGAAATCGCCCTGCTGGATAACATCCGGCTAAGCGACGGTCTCGAGCACCCGTTCCCTTTGGGTCAACAGCTCCGGATGGTTGGTGACGATGTGGATCCAGCGCTCCTCGGTTAACCGGAGCGCCACGCCGGTACGTGAGTATACGACCACCATGGAGGGAATACTCTGCCCCCGGTCATGCTCTAGCGCAAGTCAGGTAGGGCGCGTCTCCGGCGCCGTCCCCCGACGCGGCAGTGGAACGACGGCCCCGGGCGTGCCGAGAACCCCCCAAGAGCGCGGTGGGCGTGGCGGGCGAGGAAGCCGTCCCGCGCATTCGCACGGCGGAGTTCGGGGTCAGAGTAAAAATTCCTAACTAAGCAGTTTTTATTCTGACCCCGAACTTCCACCCCAAACTTCCCTGTGCTCGCTTTTGCGTTACCCGACAGCCAACTACACCTCACCTTACTCTGAACCGAACTGCGCCGAACTACGCCATGGAGTCTACGCCAGGCTACACCGATGTCAGTTCAAACACCCCGCCCCCGCCCTTGAGTCCCTCGCTGGCCTGCGCTGACTCACCGATGACATCATGGCATGATATAGGGCCCATGACCCGGATGGGCACCGGCACCATCGCGAAGACGTAGGGCCGCCACAACCCCCATGGCTATCGCCACTGAACAGCGACCCGCTGGCTCGCCCTCGCGAAGCGTGAGGGCGGGGATGGACGCGGGCCCTGGGCTGCACGCCCCGGATGCCGGCGAGGCGGCTTCCCGGCTGGTCGATCTGGTGCACGAGCTTTTGGAGGAGGCGCACCCGGGTCGCGGTCGCGTGATCGAGGCCACGCTCGACAGCTCGCTCGATAAGGATCTCGGGCTCGACAGCCTGGCGCGCGTCGAGCTGCTCACGCGGGTCGAGCGCAGCTTCTCGGTCGAGATGCCGGGAGACGCGCTGGGTGCGGCGGAGACGCTGCGCGATCTGCTGCGGGCGCTTCTGGCCGCGGGTCCCCGGATCGAGGCCCACCGCAGGGTTGCGGCCGACGAGCACCGCGGTGGCGTTCTCCCGGTGCCCGAAGGCGCGAGCACCCTTACCGAGGCGCTCTCCTGGCACGTCGAGGCGCACCCCGACCGCCGCCATGCCCTCTTCTACCGGACCGCCGACGAGATCGAAACGCTCACCTACGGCGAGCTGTGGCGCGGTGCCAGCGCGGTCGCGACCGGGCTGGCCGAGCGCGGGCTGGCGCCGGGCCAGGCCGTCGCGATCATGCTTCCGAGCGGCTTCGAGTTCTTTTTCGCCTTCTTCGGCAGCCTGCTCGCGGGCGGCGTTCCGGTCCCCCTCTATCCGCCTGCGCGCCTCTCGCAGCTCGAGGACCACCTCAAACGGCAGGCGGGGATCCTGCGCAACTGCCTCGCGCCCATCCTCATCACGGTCCGGGAGGCGACGCTCGCGGCGCGCCTCCTCAAGGGCCATGCGCCCGAGCTGCGCGAGATCGCCACCGTCGGCGAGCTGCGAGCGGCGCGGCCGAATGCCCTCAGGCCACGGATCAAGGCCGATGACGTCGCGTTTCTGCAATACACCTCCGGCAGTACCGGGAGTCCTAAGGGCGTCGTCCTGACCCACGCGAATCTGCTTGCGAACCTGCGGGCGTGGGGGCGCGCGGCGCGCTTCGATTCGAACGACGTGGCGGTGAGCTGGCTGCCGCTCTATCACGACCTCGGGCTGATCGGCGCCTGGCTTGGGAGCCTGTACAACGGCGGCTTGCTCGTGCTCCTATCGCCGCTCGACTTCCTGGCGCGGCCCGAGCGCTGGCTGTGGGCGATCCATACCCATCGGGGGACGGCGTCCGCGGCGCCGAACTTCGCCTTCGAGCTCTGCCTGCGCAGGATCGAGGACCGCGACATCGAGGGTCTGGACCTCGGCTCCTGGCGGCTCGCGGCCAACGGCGCGGAGCCCGTGATCCCGGACACCCTGCGGCGCTTCACGGAACGCTTCGCGCCTTATGGCTTCCGCGAAGAAACAATGGCCCCGGTGTTCGGGCTCGCCGAATGCACCGTGGGGCTGGCGATTCCGCCGATGGGCAGAAAGCCGATCGTGGACCGTGTCGAGCGTGCCCCCTTCATCGAACGGCGCCGTGCCGTGCCCGTGCGTGCCGACGACGAGCAGGCGCTCGAATTCGTCGCCTGCGGGCGGGTGCTCCCCGGTCACGAGATGCGCATCGCAGACCATGAGGACCGCGAGCTACCCGAGCGCAGTGTGGGTCACCTGCAGTTCCGCGGCCCGTCGGCGACGCGCGGTTATTTTCGCAATCCAGAGGAGACTGCGCGGCTGATCCACGGCGAGTGGCTCGACAGCGGCGATCTCGGTTACATCGCCGACGGCGACCTCTACGTCACCGGCCGGGTGAAGGACACCATCATCCGCGGCGGGCGCAACCTCCTGCCGCACGCGTTGGAGGAAGCGATCGGGGGCCTGCCCGGGATCCGTAAGGGGTGCGTCGCGGTATTCGGCGTGCCGGACCCGGCCGGGGGTACCGAGCGGCTGGTGGTGGTCGCCGAGACACGCGAGGGCGAGCCGTCGGTGCTCGAAGGGCTGCGCCAGCGCATCAACGCGCTCGCGGTGGAGCTCATCGAGACGCCCGTGGACGAAGTGGTGCTGGCATCGCCGCAGAGCGTGCTCAAGACCTCGAGTGGCAAGATCCGCCGTGCCGCGACGCGCGAGCTTTATCAGCGCGGCAAGCTCGGGCGCACCGCGGGTGCCCCCTGGTTGCAGGTCGCAAGGCTGGCCTTGAGCGGGGCGCCGGGGCAGCTCACGCGCCTCATGCGCGCCACAGCGGGGTATCTGTACGCGGCCTATGCGTGGATCGCCTTCGCGCTGGTGGCGCTCATCGACTGGGTCACCGTGCTCATCACCCCATCGCTGAAGTGGCGCTGGCAAGCCACGAGAGGGCTCATCCGCCTGCTCTTGCGCCTCGTCATGCTTCCGGTGCAGGCCAAGGGCATCGAGAGGCTATCGGTCAACGAGTCGCGGGTGTTCGTCGCGAACCACACGAGCTATCTCGATGTGCTGGTGCTCATCGCGATGCTCCCCGGACCGCTGCACTTCGTCGCCAAGCGCGAGTTCCTGCGCATAGCCGTGCTGCGGATCCTGTTCTCGCGGCTCGGCGCCCAGTTCGTCGAGCGCTTCGATGCAGAGAAGGGCGCCGCCGACACCGAGCGGTTGAAAGAGGTCGCGCGCGGCGGCGGTTCGCTCATGGTCTTTGCAGAGGGCACGTTCCACCGCGGCGCCGGGCTGCGGCCGTTCCGGATGGGCGCCTTCGCGATTGCGGCCTCGGCGCGGCTGCCCGTCGTGCCGGTCGCGCTCTGGGGCGTGCGCTCTGTGCTGCCGCGGGACAACTGGCTCCCGCGCCGCCACCCGATAACGGTCGCGGTGGGGGAGCCGATCTGGCCCGAGGGAGAGGGTTGGGACGCCGCCGTCGCCCTGCGCGATGCGGCACGCGAGCAGATCCTCCGCCGCTGCGGC
>JALZID010000282.1 GCA_030860485.1 Pseudomonadota bacterium
CACTCGTCCATCGCCTACTTGTCACCCGTCAACTACGAGAGGAGGATATGTTCAACACCGAACCCGCAACCACCGCAATGCACGGCTTGAATCCCAAGCCGTAAATCGTCCACGGAACGGGGGGAACTCCAGACACGCGGTTGCGTATCATCCACACTGCCCGCCTTGCCCCCGCGTCTGCTCGTACAGCGGAAGGGTCTGCGGCAAGCGGTTCTGCAGCTCGTGAATGCGGGTCTCGTTGGCGGGGTGGGTGGAGAGGAATTCCGGCGGGGCGCCGCCACCTTGTTTGGACATATTGACCCAGAGCTTCGGCGCTTCGCGTGGGTCGAAGCCGGATTTCGCCATGTATTGCAGACCGAGGACGTCGGCCTCGCTCTCGTCCGCCCGCGAGTACGGCAAGAGCAACAGCAGATTGGCTCCGAGGCCGATGAGTTGCGGGTCGACGCCGGTGGTCTGCCCCAATACCGTGACTCCGAGTTGGGCCGCCAGCTCGTTCGACACGCGTGCGGCGGAATGGCCGGCGAGGACATGTGCCACCTCGTGACCGATCACGGCCGCGAGCTGGTCCGGGTTCTCGGCCACCTTGAGGAGCCCCGTGTATACACCGATCTTTCCACCCGGCAGCGCGAAGGCATTGACCTCTGGGGCGTCGAAGACCCGCACCTCCCAGGTCTCTTCGGGTGCCACGGTGCGCGTGATCGCCTCGGCCACGCAATCGACGTATCGCATCGTCTTGGAATCGGAGGTGGGCGGCGTCTCTTGTTGGAGTTGCGCGAAGGCGGTGCTGCCCATGGCCGCCATCTGAGCGTCGGATACCAACCGCAACTGGGTCCGACCCGTGGGCGTCGTGGCGCAGGCCGCGACGATCAAAACCACGGCGATCACAGCGACGGAGATCGAAGCCACGGAGCTCAAACTGGCCCCGATGACGGCGATTCGGCGCATCGGGCCTTCCCTATACGTAGAAGCGGTGCGAACCATAGCCTAGGCTTTCCCTTCGCTTACGACTCCTCCGTCTCGCTCGGCTTGAACTCCGCGATGAGCTGCTGCTGGGTGCGGGCGGGCACCGGGTCGTAGTGGCTGAGCTCGATGGTGTAGGCGCCATGGCCGCCGGTCATGGACTTGAGCTGGGACTGGTATTGCTCGACCTCGCTCAAGGGCACCTGGCCCGTGATCTCGATCATCCCGCCCGCCAGCGCGCGGGTGTTGCTGATGCGCCCGCGGCGGCCGGACAGATCGGCGGTGATGTCGCCCATGGCCGCGCTCGGGACCGTGATCGCGATGTTGACGATGGGCTCGAGCACCACCGGCCTGGCCTTCTTGACGGCGTCGATGAAGGCCTTTTTCCCGGCCGAGACGAAGGCCACTTCCTTGGAGTCGACGGGGTGGTGCTTGCCGTCGTAGACCGCAACCTCGAGGTCCTGCAAGGGATAGCCCGCGATCACGCCCTCGTGCAGGGCTTGCAGGACGCCTTTCTCCACCGCCGGGATGAACTGGCGCGGGATCACCCCGCCCACGACGGCGTCGACGAACTGGTAGCCGGCCCCGCGCTCCAGCGGCTTTACGCGCAGGAATACCTCGCCGAACTGCCCGGCGCCGCCGGTCTGCTTCTTGTGGCGGTGATGGCCTTCGGCGGGCAGGGTTACGGTCTCGCGGTAGGCGATGCGGGGCGGGCGCGTCTCGACCTCGACGTTGAAGCGCTCCTTCATGGTCTCGAGCATGACCCGCACGTGCAGATCCCCCAGTCCTCGCAATACCGTCTCGTTGAGCACGCTGTTGTGCTCGATGCGCACGCTCGGGTCCTCGGCCGAGAGCTTCTGGAGGGTATCGGAGAGCCGCTGCTCGTCGCCGCGACTCCTGGCGTGGATGGCGATACCGTGCATGGGCGTCGGAAAGGTGAGCGTTCTCAGGTGGATATGGTCATCTTCGTGGGAGTCGTGGAGAACCGCGTCAAAGTGGATGTCATCGATCTTGGCGACCGCGCAGATATCTCCGGGGATCCCCTCGGGGACCTCGATGGTGTCCTTGCCTTGCAACGTGAACAGGTGGCCGACCTTGAAGGGCTTGCGCCCGTCCCCGATGAACAACTGGCTGTCCTTGGTGATGGTGCCCTGGTGGATACGGAATACGCCGAGGCGCCCTACGAACGGGTCGATGGCGACCTTGAACACATGGGCGAGGGCGTGCCGGGCCGGATCGGCGGTCAGCGGGACGCGCTCCGCCGCGGGGCCTTCCCCTTTCAGGAATACCGGCGGGTTCCCTTCCATCGGATTCGGCAGGAGCCGCGCGAAGACATCCAGGAGCTGGTCCAGGCCCGCCCCCGTGCGGGCCGAGACGAAGCATACCGGGATCAAATGTCCTTCGCGCAGGGCCTTCTCGAACGGGTCGTGTAGTTGCTCGAGGCTGAGCGATTGGCCCTGCTCCAGGTATAGCTCCATGAGCGCATCATCGACCTCGACCACTTGGTCGATCAGCTCGGTGTGGGCCTGTGTGACGGAGGAGAAATCCGTGGGGCGTCCGTCGGGCGCGAAGAAGCAATCCACCACCGCCCCTCCGCCATCGGCCGGCAGATTGAGCGGTAGGCATTCGGCCCCGAACTGCGCCCGGATCCGCTGGAGGCAGGCTTTGAGGTCAACATTGTCCGCGTCGATGTGATTGACGACGACGAGGCGATCGAGATCACGCGCCTTGGCCCATTCCATCATGTGGCCGGTGACCATCTGCACCCCGGTCTGTGCATTCACGACCACTGCCACGGTCTCGACCGCGGGGAGCACGGCTAGCGCCCTTCCGAGGAAATCGGGATAACCCGGGGTGTCGATGAGGTTGATGCGCGTGCTCCGGTAATCGAAGCCGATCACCTTGCTGTGCAGCGAATGGCCATGGGCCTTCTCGAGGGGGTCGAAGTCCGACACGGTGGTCCCTCGCTCGACGCTACCGGGTGACTTGAGGACCCCGGTGTGTTGCAACATCCTCTCGATCAACGTGGTCTTGCCGGCCCCACCGTGTCCGACCAGGGCGATGTTGCGGATGTCCTCCGTTCTGTAGCGGGCCATCGGTACTCCCGTGCTATGCGCCTCTCAAAGTTCCCTCCACTGTCCAGGGCCGGGCGAGCTCGAGAGGCGATCAGGGCGAAGCACGCCGCGGGAAGAGGGCGGCGGGCATGCCTGGTGGGTCATTATACCGGCAGCCGTTTACCCTGGCACGCACCGCGACTACGGTGACCCCATCGGGCACAAAAAATGGGGCCGATCGTGCAGCCCCAAGACGCTGGTGACGAGCAAGGACCCCGCCGCCGTTTCAAAGCCCCCTCAGTCTCCGTGCTGCGCCAGCAATTGCCTCCCCTTGCGAGTCAGGTACCCGTCCTCATTGATGAATCCGAGGCGGGACGCCTCCCGAAACACCGCCCGTGCCCCGCCCTCCGGCACATACACGCCCCCATCGCCGTAGTGGTGCCGTAGAAGGGCCACGATGCGGGCCTCCCCGAGCATGGGATCCGCCTCCCCTTTGCCCGTGGTCTCCCCAGCCGAATACCGCGATTGCGTTGTGGATTGACCATCTAACATAGCGCTAATTTGAAGCTAATATACAACATGAGTACAATATATGACATGAGATAACCGAAGTCAAGCGACACATCGCACCATCTACATGGTGCTAGATGATACTTTTTCGCAACACCTCCGTGACCGAGGTGTGCGGCCCCGGTTCCTCGGGGCGGGATGCCGCATCCTCAGCGGGATCGGCGTCCCCTGCCTTCTGCAACGTCTTGATTTGCTTACTACACCATGCGCCGACCTCGGTATTCCATTCGGTCATCGGGTCGCGCATGGCACCGGTGACGTGGTTGGTGCATGGATGCTGCAGCACAGCATCATGCGATGGAGCATAACCCCCGACGCAGCGATCTCAATCGAGCAGGTGCTGCTGGGACAGATAGGCGTGGGTCTGCATCTCTTCGAGACGGCTCGCGGTGCGCGCGAACTGCGCGGCGAGGAGCTGCCCCGTGTAGAGATCCGTGGGCGGGGCATCGGCGGACACGATGAGCTTGACACGCCGGTCATAGAGGGTATCCACGAGCAGGATGAGACGCTTGGCCCGGTCGTTGTCGCCATCATCCAGGCTCGGGATATTCCCGATGAGGACGGTGTGATAGCACAAGGCGATTTAGTCCGCCGCTCCCCGTGGGCCGCCACAGATCCCTTCGAAATCGAACCACACGACCCCATCGATCTGCCGCATCGCCGGGATGGCGCGGCCCGCGACCTCGAGATCGAGCCCGGCGCGTCCGGGCCCGCGAGCCAGATGTTCGAAGGCGGTTGCGCAGAGCGTGTTCGGCCGAGTCGTCCAGGGGACAGTGATAGATCTCGGCCTTTTCCAGGGTCCGCAGCCGGTAATCGACGCCCCCCGAGAGCTCGACCACCTCCGTGTGGCGCAGGATGAGGTCGATCGCGGGCAGGAAGCGCTCGCGCTGCAGGCCGTTCCAATAGAGCCGCACGGGGGCCTCGTTGGAGGTCGCGACCAAGGTCACGCCACGCGCGAACAGCGCCTTCAAGAGGTTGCCGAGCAAGATCGCATCGGCGATGTCCCCCACGTGAAATTCATCGAGGCAGGACCCGCATCTCTTTGGCCATGCGCTCGGCCACGACATCCAGGGGGCGCTGGAGGTCTCTCAACCCCTTGAGGTCGCGGTGGATGGTCTGCATGAAGCTATAGAAATGCGCGCGGCGTTTGTCCGCGAAGGGCAGCCATTCGAACAGGGTGTCCATCAGGTAGGTCTTGCCACGGCCCACACCACCCCAGAGATACAGCCCCCCCGGAGCGCGCGCCGCCGACCGCCGAACCGGCCCCACAGCTCGCGTAGCAGCGGCGCGCGCCCTTGGCCGTCGCGACTCAGGTCCTCGTAGATCCGCTGCGTATGGCGCACCACCTGTGCTTGTGCCGCGTCCGGAAAGACGTCCCCCGCGGCGAGGTCGCGCTGATATCTTTGCTCGGGTGTCATCAGCACTCGTCTATCGGCCCTGCCGAGGTGTCACAGCCGGGGCTAGCTTAATACGAGGCATCGGAACGGCCAACGGTCTACCGATACGCGGTGCGCGCCAGGCAACGGGCGAGTGGCGCGGTGGGAACCGCGGCGGCGCCAACGTATCGGCGCAGCGGGGCACCGGTGACGAAAGGCTACGGCTTGCCTTCCCAGATGAACAGCCGCCGAAACTTCTCCCAGAACTCCCCTCCCATGATGAACATGCTGAGTATGAAGCTCACGTCTGCGGTAGCCAGGATATAGATCCTCGTATCGCCGGAAGGCAGCCAATTCGGGAAATAACCGTAGACGTAAAGCGGTAGCAAGCTCGCCAAGCTAACGCTCAGCCCGAAATAGTAACGCCGCTTGGACACCCGTTTGGGCAGCACGACCCGCCGCAACGCGGTCTTTAGCTTGTAGGTAAAGTAAAGGAATGCTTTCCGGCCGAGCAGCGCGATACCGACGAGCCCCACGACCTCGGGACCGCCGGCGATCAGGACGCCGACGATGACAGCGGATTCCGCGACGGGCAGTCCCAAAAGCGGAACCAAGAAGGCGAACAAGGGCATGATCAAGGAGAGGATCAGCGCTGTCATTCCCGCATAGAAGCGCCAATCCCGGTCGAGCACGGGTGGGGCGTGCACCGGCGCGCCGGCATCGGGGTCAGTCATGCGGCCGCGCCCACTGCCAAGGGCCCGGGAGGCGGGCACATGGCATCAACGAGAGCGAAACGCCGCCTCGCCAGCGCCAGGATAGACCTCCCCTTAGGGCAGGGCGGTCAAGCCGCCGCGCGGCCACCGTCCCCTAGAAGCGGTACGACAACAGCAGCGCGAAGATATCCCACTTCTTGTCCAGCGCAAACGGGTCAGGATTGTCCTGCGGCAACAGATACAAAGTTCCTCCGTACACATTGTGATACTCGGCTCGCGCCATCCACGAGGGGGTGATGTTGTAACGCACGCCGACGGTCCAATCCTTGGCAAACTGTAAGGATGAGGGAAATCCCGTAGCGGCTTCGGTCTTGGACCCATCACGGTCGTCGACGTTGGCGTAGAACACATCGTAACGCAGCACCATCTCCCAGTGCGGATCGACCCGATAAATCCCCTGGACGTAGTAGCTCTCGCCCACCGTCTCCAGGTCGAAATTGGGAATGGCTTCGGACGAGAAGCCTTCGTCCTTGATTCGCCTGCGAGCGTACTCGCTCGTCAGACTCCAATGCTCGGCCTCGTACTGCGCTGAGAAGATCAGGGGCTCGAACGTATCATCCCCGGGCCCCAAATCTTGAGATGGATCGAACCTCGGGTTGTATTTCGCCAACGCGCGACCTCCGGTGATCGCAAGGCGCAGTCCTTGAACCGGCGTTTCATAGATCAGGCGCCCCACGAACGACACACGGCTTTCAAGATCGCCTGGGAGTTCGGAGTTAAACACTGCCAGCTCCGAATTCTCACCGCCTATACGCTGGAAATAGGGACCCAACTCGAGCATGAAATTTCCCCAAGAGCCGCGCTCTTCGCCGTAAAACAGGATACCGTCTCCCGATATTGCCAGCTCGCGGGTCCTATCGAAGTATATGGATTGCGGCAGCAGGATGCTCGGCCGCGTGAAGGCCACATCGCGCGTGTCGTTGTAAAGCCCCAAGGGAAGCCGGACGCGCCCAACTCGGACTCCGAGCCGGCGGTCTCCGGTCTCTACCGCTGCGTAGTCCAAAAGAGCGAAATCCAGCTCAGGCTCGCCCTCGGCCGCTCCGCCCGCCCGGCGCGACAAGCCCTGGATCGCGAGCTGCACGTCCGGCCGGGGTACCCAGGACGCGTTGACGCCGATTTCCGTGAAGCCGAGACTGCCGCCGCGCGTGCTTTCGCCGAAGAGATTATTGTCATTCGAGGTCAAGAAATAGCCCTGGCTGAGAAAGCCGTGCACTTGAAAGCCTTCAAAAATCTCGAGGGCAAGCGCCGGGCCGCACAGGCCGGGCCACAGGATTAGCGCCGGCCACCACGGCAAGGATTGGGGCGTCCGCACGCTTCTACTCGACCGGCACCACGGTAACACTCTCATCAATCATCTTCCGCGATAGGTAACCGATCGCGCCGGCTGTCCCTGCCACCTTTGCGCGCATTTCCTCCTCGCTCCCCACCACGACAGCCCCCTCGCCCCTGACACCTGCCACCCTTGCGCGCATTTCCTCCTCGCTCCCAACCTCAAGAGGCGCCTGTCCGGTGCCCGAATAGACGAGGCGGTCCCAGGCTGTCCGATACTGGTGTGGAAAGACCCCGAGGATTTCCTTGCAGAACATGGCATGCACCGCATGATTGTCCGGGAGCACGTACACGCGAATTGGCGTACTGTCCTCCCAGGCGCGCAGCCGCATGCCGAAAATGGTAGAAAGCGTGTTTCGGGCGATCGCCGGACCCGCGGGTGCCGCCGGATTGACGACGACGACCACCTCGTCCGAATATGCTCGGGCCGGCCACCCGCAGAGCATGATCAGACACAGCGCCCATGCCCCGAGCGTCGAGCCGGTATGCCCCGCCTTCGATGCGCTGGCGAGTGCCGGACGGGCGCAGTTAACAAGGACAACTCCGTGGCGCAGCACTACTACGAAACGTGTATCAAACGTGGCTCGTTGACGAGTGGCGGGCAACGGCATTGAAAATGCCATCGGGCGGTATGTGAGTTGCGAGCGCAGCACCACCTTCAGCGCTACTACGCCCGAGCAATCCCCCTCGTGAATGTCTTTCGCTTAACTCGCCTGGTGCTGTGCTGCACTGGCTGAATTATCGCGTGGCGTGGGCCGGCCAGATCTTACCGTTCTCCGTAAGCAAACACCATACCTTGGGACGCTGCTGATGCACATGCTCGAGGAATTCCGGCACGAATCCCCAGTGAGCGCGCACCGGTCCGTGATATTCGATCAGCGGGCTCACCGGCGAGAGTTCCAATCCGAACTGGCGCAGTCGTCGATCCAGCCGCGGCTCCATCGCCGTGTACAAATAATAAACCTGCTGCTCCCAATTCATGATCATGGCCGCCTTGATGAGACCAAGAACCGGATGCGTTAGGACCCGACGCTCGTCGCTCCCTCGATCGGCGTCGAGGCCCTCTTCTGCCAGGCCATCCGGCCACCGCTCTTCCCCTCGCCGGGAACGGAACCGTCTGGCGACGATGAAGCGGGAGCACTCGGCGATACTGCCGCGGGCCGCACAGAATTTGCCTAGATAGTCCCGGTCGATGAGCTCCCCAGCCGCGACCTCGATGGGAAATAACGCATCCGGCCGGACGGGGTCGGCGAGCACCAGCCTGACCGTTCCCGCGTTGCTTCCGGTGGGCCGGTGGCGGAGCAGGCAGTGCACCGAGCGGTGCTCGTAGTCGTAGATGTCGCGCTCCAGTCCATCGGGATAGTCCAGCGGATCAAAGCCCGGTAAGCAGCCTTCTCGACAATAGACCTCGTAACGCAGTCGAAACGCCTCCTCCATGAGGGCCGGTGTATCGGCCCGGAGGATCTCGAAATACTTCGTGAAGTGGGCGAGTAGATCGGGGCCTGCATCCATTGAATGTCACTCCGGTGCACGGGTGCGCGAAGGGGCTCTGCCACGCGGGCCGTCTGGCGAATACCAACCCCGTCGGTCCACGCCGATCGCGGAGGTCCCGGCAAGGGCATGACGCCCTCGGCGGTCACGAGCCGATCGAACTTGTACGATATCGGCGAGGGCCGAGGTGGTAAGGCCGGGCCATCGAGCGGACTCTCCCCCTGTGCCGGTGCGCAATCGCCTCCCCCGCTCTAACTGACGTGTGGCGCCTTTTGCGCTATCTTTGAGACAGCAGCACCGAGTATGTTGCACGGCAAGCGCAGCGTCAACCCGAACG
This sequence comes from Pseudomonadota bacterium, assembly GCA_030860485.1. Classification (NCBI taxonomy): domain Bacteria; kingdom Pseudomonadati; phylum Pseudomonadota; species Pseudomonadota bacterium. The sequence continues at coordinate 8,891 of JALZID010000282.1, forward strand.
AACGCACAAGGCGAAAACGTGACAGGCGTGGGTTACGTCGATCCGGCCTATCTCGAGGGTACCGCGCGACTCTTGCGCGTGATCAAAGACGACAGCTATGACTGGATGCAGGCGCAGCGCGGCCACTGCGTGCTGGACCTGGGCTGTGGCCCGGGCACGGACACGCTCGCGCTGGCGGAGCGGGTCGGTAGCGATGGGATGGTGGTCGGGATAGACCGCGATCCGGCCATGGTGAGGGAGGCGGAGCGCCGAGCAGTGGAGGCGCGCCTCGGAACCCGCATCGTCCATCACCTGGCCGACGCCACTCGCCTGCCGCTGCGGTCCGGCTCATTCGACGCGAGCCGCTCGGAGCGGCTCTTTCAGCACCTGTCCGATCCCGCCGCCGCGCTCGGAGAGCTGTTGCGCGTTACCCGGCGGGGCGGATGGGTCGTGGTCCTGGACACGGATTGGGGCACACTGTCCTTATACAGCCCGGAGATCGAGATCGAGCGCCGCCTGGCACGCGTGCATGCGGACCATCTGCTACACAACGGCTATGCCGGCCGCCAGATGTATCATCTGTTCAAGCGCCAAGGCGTGGGGGACGTGCGCGTGGCGGTCTATCCGGTGCACGCGCTGGACCTGGCGCAGGTTCGGGTGCTCACGCTCCTCGACGAGGTCGAGCGCAAGGCCATCGATCTCGGCGTCGTCACACAAGCGGAGCTGCGACGCTGGCACACGAGCCTGCAAGCGCTCGAGGCCGAAGGCGGCGTTTTCTGCACTGCAACGCTCATCATGGTGGCAGGCCGCAAGGCCTGATACCGCTTGGCTTCGATCACCGGGTCCGGGTGCTCGACCGGGACCGACATCACCCGCTCGGCGGTGGACGCTGTTCGGTGGTGCGCCGACTGACATTGATCGCGTGCGTTTTGGTACGCATTATGCCGTGCGACCGCATTATGCCGTTCAATACAGACCCGTATTGAGTGAAGGGACGTGGGGGACAAAGCTACGGCGTGCGCGTTCTTCATGATCACGGAGCTCATCGGCCACGTCGGCCGACCGCGGCTGGCGCCGAAGGGCCGAGGCGTTGGGTTCGGCCGTGGGCCCTTGCCGATCCCCGCCATGAGCTGCTGAGGCGGCTGATGAAGAACGGCGCCCCACCCGCTGGTTTCCTGAGCCTCAAGTGGAAGGCTCTGCTGCTCACGAGTCTCGTGCTCATCGGCGTGACCGCGGCCTACACCTGGCTCAACGCCCTGCTCCTGAACGAACACTTCGAGCATCGACGCGCGGCCGTCCAGGAGAGCTATGCGCGCCAGCTCCAGGCCCTCCTCGATCGCTCCGGCAGACGCCTGGAGCAGCTCGGTACCGTGTTTGCCTCGTCGTCCGACGTTCAGGACCTGGTCCGATCGCCGACCGACGAACGAGCCGCCGCGAACTTCGAGCGGCTCTGGACCAACTTAACCATCGATATGGGGGTCGAGACCGTGGGGCTGTTTTCGCACCAGGGCTCCCCGATCGCCACGCGCGGCTGGGACCGGGTGAGCGGCTCGGCGGCGGTCAGTGTGCTGGTCCCGGCGGTCAGCCGGGACGAGCGCCCGCGCGCGCTGTACGATTGCTCGAGTGTGTGCCTGCAGTTCACCGCCGTACCGGTGCTCGGAACGGGCGGCCAAGCAGGGGTGCTGGTGCTCGGGGTCTCGCCGGCCGACGCGGTGCTCGATTTCCAGAAGGTCTCGGGTACCGACATGGGTCTCGTCGCCATCGGTCCCGGCACGGCCGAGGACGCCGGCCTGCCGGCCCGTTATATCCCGCACTGGCGCGGAACGGTGGTGGCCCTGAGCAACGATCGCCACAACATCCCCCTGCTGCGCGCGGCCGCGGCCCGCTATCCGGACCCCGCCGAGCTCGGGACGCCGCGCAATGAGCGCGTCGGCGATCAGGTCTTCGAGCTGCGCATGGCGCCCCTCGCGGGAACGGCGGAGACGGGCCGCAGCTATGTCGTGGTCATCGCCGATGTCACCGAGGCGCTCCGCGAGATCCGCGCGACCACGCGCCAGAACATCACCATCGGCCTGTGCGGCCTGGTCGTCGCCGAATCGCTGCTCCTTGCGGTGCTATGGGGGCCGCTGTCTCGCCTGAGACGGGCGGCCGGCAACCTGCCGCTCCTGGCGCAGGCCGCGTTTGCCGAGCTCCGATCGGCGATCCGATTCCAGCCGCACCGGCATTTCTGGCGCGACGAGGTGGATGTCTTGAACGAGACCGCGGTCATGCTGTCCTCGCAGCTCGAGGCCCTGCACGGGGAGTTGCAGACGCGCGTCGAAGAGCTGGGTATCGAACGCGACTTCGTCACCAGCGTGCTCGAGACCGGGCAGGTCATCATCCTGACCCAGACACGCCAGGGCGTCATCAGGACCGCGAACCGCCATGCCCGGGTGCTGTCGAGGTATTCGGGAGAGGAGCTGGAGGGCAAGCACTTCGCCGAGCTCCTGGTCGGCGACGATGCGGTTCACGGGCCCCTCGGACACTTCGTCGAGCTGGTCTCCGGCCAGCGCCAGCACCTGGAGGAGGAGCGCGATCTGCGCTCCAAGGACGGGGAGAACCTCAACGTGGTCTGGCACCACTCGATCCTCAGAGGACAGGCCCAGGGCGAGCCCTTGATCCTCTCGGTCGGGATGGACATTACCGCGCGCAAGAGCGCCGAGCTCCGGCTCACCTGGCTCGCGGACCACGACCCGCTGACCCATCTGTTCAACCGCCGCCGCCTGCAAGAGGAGCTCGAAGAGGCCATCGCCAGGGCCAAGCGCTATCGCCACAGCGGGGCCTTGGTGTTAGTGGACCTCGACCAGTTCAAGTATGTCAACGATACCAGCGGTCACCCGGCGGGCGATCGCCTGCTGGAGAGCCTCGGCGAGTCGCTGCCCCGCGTGCTCCGCGAGGTCGACGTCATTGCCCGCCTGGGCGGTGACGAGTTCGCCATCGTTCTGGGGAAGGCCGACGAAGCCGAGGCCGTCCAGGTCGCGAAAAAGATCCTGGCCCACATCCAGGAGATCGAGGTCCGCGTCGGTGATCGCGTGCACAAGGTCTCGGCGAGCATCGGCATCACCCTCTTTCCGCAACACGGCGACACGGTGCGGGACCTTTTGGCCCACGCCGATCTGGCTTTGTACGATGCCAAGGAATCGGGTCGCAGTCGTTGCCACCTGTTCTCGCCTGGGGACCAGGGCTATCGCGCGATGCAGGACCGGGTCCTCTGGAAGGAGCGCGTGGAACGGGCCCTGGTCGACAAACGTTTCGTCCTCTTCGTGCAGCCGATCGTGGACATCCGTACCGAGCGCACCAGCCATTACGAGGTCTTGTTGCGCATGCGGCACGACGACGGCAGTCTCATCAGCCCGGCCCAGTTCATCGAGGTGGCGGAGCGCGTTGGCCTCATCGGCCGCATCGACCGCATGGTCGTCGCCGAGGCGGTCCGGGCCCAGGCACGGCTGGCGGCCATGGGCGAGGACGTGTCCTTTGCCGTCAACCTCTCGGCGCACGCCTTCAACGACCCCGAGCTCTTGACCTTCCTCGCGGACCTCTTGCGGGACACGGGGCTCGACCCCAAACGGCTCATCCTGGAGATGACCGAGACCGCGACGGTGGCGGACTTCGGCGCGGCGCGCAGCCTTATGGAGGCCATCCGCGGGCTCGGTTGCTCGTTCGCGCTGGACGACTTCGGACGCGGATTCTCGTCGTTTTTCTATCTCAAGGAGCTGCCCATGGAGTACGTCAAGATCGACGGCTCCTTCGTGCGCAATCTCCTGGAACGCCCGGACGACCAGGCCCTGGTGCGGGCCATGGCCCAGATCGCCCGGGCCTTCGGCAAGAAGACCGTGGCCGAGCACGTGGAGTCCGGCGAGGTCCTGGAGCTCCTGGCGCAGTTCGACATCGATTATGCCCAAGGCTACTACACCGGTCGCCCGGTACCCATGACCGTCGCCTTTCCCGCGCTCACCGACGCATGCATCTCCTTCCCCAAACGACTGGCGACCTGAAGCGTACCGCCAGAGCGGTGATGCCGCCGGTGGCCTTCTGGTCGCTGCGCCTCGTGGAGACCGAAGAACAGGTGCTCAGGGTGCGCCAGGGGGTGCTGCAGCCGCCGTCCTATCGCAGCACCTCGGGTATCTTTGTCTCGGTGATCGATGGCCGGGGGATGGGCTACGCCGCGAGCCACGACACCACGCCGGCCGGTCTGCGCGCGGCGGCCGGGCAGGCCCGTGACTGGGCGCGGCGGGTCGGGAGCCTGGGGCTCACAAGCCCCGAGCCCGTGGGCGGGGCGCCGTTTTCCCTCGCCTATCGGAGCCCCGTGGAGTTCCCCTGGCAACGGGCCCCGCTGGCCGAGACCATCGGCCTCCTGCACGATGCCGCACGGCGGCTCAAATGCCACGCGCGGATCGTGGACTGGGAGGCCGGCCTGCACCTACGCACGACGCGCGCGGTCCTGGTCACGAGCGCAGGCGGCGAGATCGACCAGCGCTTCAGCGACATCACGGCCGATCTCATGGCGCTCGCCCACCACGGGAACCTCAGCGAGCGCCGCAGCTTCGGCGGTGATTGTGGACGCCAGGGTGGCGTCGAAGTGCTCGAAGGACTGGGGTTCACGAGCGTCGCGAGCAGAGTCGCCGAAGAGGCCCTGATCCTGGTCGAAGCGCCGCCGTGCCCAAGCGGCCGCATGGACCTCCTGCTCCTGCCGAGCCAGATGATCCTGCAGGTCCACGAGAGCATCGGCCATCCTTTGGAGCTCGACCGCATTCTGGGCGATGAGCGAAATTACGCCGGCGGCACCTTCGTCACGCCCGAGATGTTTGGGACCTACCGCTACGGCTCCGAGCTCCTCGATGTCACCTACGACCCCGGCGTGCCGGGGGAGCTGGCGAGCTTCGCCGCCGATGATGAAGGCACCCATGCCGAGCGCCAGTATCTCATCCGCGCCGGGGTCCTTGAGCGCCCGCTCGGCGGCACCGGCTCACAGATCCGAGCCGGCCTTCCGGGCGTCGCTTGCACGCGCGCAGAGGGTTGGCACCGCCCCCCGATTGACCGTATGGCCAACCTGAATCTGGAACCCGGCGCTACCCCCTTCGAAGACCTGGTACGCGGCATCGAACGCGGGGTGCTCATGGACACTAACCGCTCCTGGTCGATCGACGACCGTAGGAACAAATTCCAGTTCGGATGCGAGTTCGGGGCGCTGATCCGCGACGGCGAGGTGCGCGACACCGTCCGGAACCCGGGCTACCGCGGGGTCTCGGCGAGCTTCTGGCGGGGCCTCGCGGCGGTCGGGGACAGGAGCACCTGGCGGGTCATGGGGCTTTCGACCTGCGGCAAGGGCGAGCCCAACCAGACCATGAACGTGGGGCACGCGGCCCCCGCTTGCGTGTTCCGCGATGTCGAGGTCTTCGGGGGTGGATGACGCGCGCGACAAGTTCGACCGGCTCATGGACGAGCTGGAGCGACTGTGCCTTCCGGGCGAGGTGTTCCTCGCCGGCTTTCTCGGGGAAGACTCCGACTTCGTGCGGCTGAACCACAACCGGGTCCGGCAGGCGGGGCACGTCGTACAGCGCGAGTGCCGCGTGAGCCTCATCCGGGGGCGGTGTGAGGCCCAGGGCGCGCTGAGCCTCGGGGCCGACCGGTCTTCGGATGCGCAACGGCTGGGGGCGCTGATCGAGCGGTTGCGCACCCAGCTCGCGGTCGCCAGGGACGATCCCCATTTCCTCTATGCCACCGAGCCGCATTCCACCGCCGAAGTGCGAACCCTGAACCTCCCGGACGGCCGCGCGGCGATCGAGACGATCATGGGAATGGCCGAGGGCCTGGACCTCGTCGGCCTGTTCGCCAACGGCAGCTTTTATCGCGGGTTCGGCAACAGCCTGGGGCAGCGCAACTGGTACGCGAACGGCGGCTTCAACGTCGATATCAGCGCCCACGGCGACGGCGCTCGGGCGGTCAAGTGCCTGTACGCCGGCCAGTCCTGGGACCCCGCGGCCCTGGGGCACAGGATCGCCGAGCTGCGGGATCGACTCGCGGCGCTGACCCGCGAGGGCCGGCCACTTACGCCGGGGCGCTATCGGGTCTATCTCTCGCCGTATGCGCTCGGCGAGGTCCTGGGGCTCCTCGGCATGAGCGCCTTCGGGATGCGCAGCCACAAGACCCTGCACACGCCCCTCCTCAAGATGATCCGCGAGGGCCGGCGTCTGCACCCCGACATCACCGTCCTCGAGGCCCACGGCGAGGGCTACACACCCACATTCACGTCGGCGGGCTTCATCAAACCCGAGCAGGTGGTGTTGATCGAAGCGGGCGGATTCCGCGATTGTCTCGCGGACCGCCGTAGCGCCGCGGAGTACGGCGTGACACCGAACGCCGAGTTCGAGGGCACCCGCTCGCTCGCACTCGCCGCGGGCGATGTGCCGGAACGCGAAATGTTGGCCCGGCTCGACACCGGGATCTACGTCGATCACCTGTGGTACGGCAATTTTTCCGACTGGAACGACTGCCGCATCACAGCCACCACCCGCTACGCCTCGTTCTGGGTCGAGGACGGGGAGATCACCGCGCCCATCCCGACGATGCGGCTGGACGAGAGCATCTACCACCTCCTCGGCGATGGGCTCATGGGACTGACCCGGGAGCGCGAGTCGATCGTCGATCCCGGCACCTACGAATGGCGCTCGCTCTCGAGCCAGCGCCTGCCGGGGGCGCTCGTCGACGGGGTCGGCTTCGCGATGTGAGCTCCTGGCCCGACGGGCCTGTGGCGGGACTCAGGTGTTGGATCGTGCGTTCGCTAAGGGCCGCCTACAGGCTTTAGCCCCTCTCCTGCTCGCAGCCGAAGGACATGGTGAGAACGAACTTCGTATTCGTGGACTTCGAGTTTGTCCAGCCTGGGAACATTGGCCTGTTGTACGGCGGCCCGTTCAAGATAAGGTCTTTACTGGGAGCCGCGCAGTGGAAGATCTGAAGATCTCATGACCAAAAAGCGCACGTCTGGTACGACCGCAGCGATCGCGAAAGACCCCGGTCCTTTCGTCATACGGGTCGCCAAAGGATTTCGCGCGAACCAAGGGTTTTTGTTGGCCGGGGCGGTTGCCTATCACACCCTGCTGTCGCTCGTGCCACTGACGATTCTCGTGCTCATCGGGTTGTCGCATTTTGTCGAAGAAGCGGAATTGCTGCGGACGATGGATCGCTACCTGGAGCTCCTCGTTCCGGGTCAGTCCGACGCGATCATGGCAGAGCTCACGACCTTTCTCAACCATCGCGATGTCGTTGGTTGGGTCTTGATCGTCACGATCCTTTTTTTCAGCTCGCTCGCCTTCACCGTACTGGAAAATGCGATGTCCGTGATCTTCCACCATCGGGCCGCCATCAAGCGGCGGCATTTCCTCATCTCGGCGCTCATCCCATACTGCTTTATCCTATCGCTGGGAATCGGTTTGCTGGTCGTGACGGTCGTGTCCGGCTCCCTCCAGACGATGGGCGCCGAGAACATCGACTTATTCGGCAAGACATTTTCGCTTGGCGGGCTCTCCGGGTTCCTGTTCTACGCAATCGGCGTGATCGGCGAAATTCTGGTCCTGTCTGCGATCTATCTCGTCATGCCGGTGGGTCGCTTGTCATGGCGTCACGCATTGATCGGCGGCGTCACAGCGGCGGTGTTGTGGGAGATCACCCGTCACATGCTCGTCGCCTACTTCTCGACATTGTCGCAAGTCAGCATCGTGTACGGTTCACTGACGACTTCTATCGTCGTGCTGCTGAGCCTGGAAATCGCGGCGATGGTTCTATTGATCGGCGCACAGGTCATCGCGGAATACGAGCGTTACCGTAGCGAGAGGGCCGCCGCGGCGCCCACAAAGTGAAGATGAAAAGGCGACGGATTTATTTTTGAGACCTTCGGGGGCGTCCTCTGCCCCGGTGCTCGAGGCGAATGCTCAGTTTTCGCTCAATCTCGTCTAGCTAGAAAACGCTGTGTGCCGGTCAGTTGTCCACAGCGCCTCCCGGATCAGAGTTTGTTCGGAAATGATGGACGGTAATCGGGCAGGCCTCGCCGCGTCCCGTTGAATACCGCCTGATACTAACGGAGGTCACCATGCTTCACGAGAAGCACCCCGCCCGCCTCATCTTCTTCGCTTTCTTGATCCTCTGCGCCGTGGTGATCGCCGCCCGGGCTGAGACCCAAAAGCTCACGACGACGGTGGGGCTGCAAAAGGTGCTTGCGGCAGCGGTGGCCAAGGCCGAGGAGATCGGGGTGCCCATGGGCATCGCGGTGGTAGACGCAGGGGCCAATTTGGTTGGCTTCATCAAGATGGACGGGCTTTCGTCCACACCCATTACACCGCCGAGGCCAAGGCCTATAGCGCCGCTTCGGTACGTAGGCCCATGCACGAGAGCGGCATACCCTCTGCGGTAAGCACCGAGATCGCCTCGGTGACCAGACGGCCGCTTCACCCCCCTCCCCGGCGGTCTGCCGCTCGTCATCGGGGGGCAGGTGGTTGGGGCCATCGGCGTGGGCAGCGGTAGCGGGGGACAGGACATCGCGGTGGCCACGGCGGGGGCGGAGGCGCTGAAGGGCGAGCGCGGAAGCGGGCTCTTGTCACCAGAGAAGTTCGATGCTTTTCTTGAATCGGCACCCTAGATCACGGGCTTCTGCGCTGCGCTGTGCGGACGCGCCCGTGAGAAGTTCGTCGCCTTAACCCCCTCCCATGCGTTTCAGCCGTCTGAGCCGGCAATCCCCTTTGCCCCATCACTCGCCCGAGACGCCAAAACACTCCCAACATGCTACCTCGCGCCGATGAAGGGCCCGAAAAGTCCCTGATTCCAGGTCGAGGACTCGTATGTTTGACAGCTCCCACGCCCAGCAGTAATGTGCCCTTTTGAGGAAAAATGGGGATATTTCCTTTATACGTCTTCTACTTCCCGCCGTTCACCGTCTCCGACGTGGGCGGCGAGCCGCTTGGAAGTACGGCGTCCCGCACGTCGGCAATGCCAACGTCGTCCGGATGCAACATAGTCGATGAGCATTACTGACTATCACGCCAAGTATCTCGCCCACGAACTCACCCGGCGCTGCGGGTCTGATAGCGTCGAGAAGCTAGCATCCGTGCTCGCCGACGCGCAGGTGGACCTCAACCCGCACCAAGTGGACGCCGCGCTGTTCGCCTTCCAGAGCCCGTTCTCCAAAGGCGCCATCCTGGCCGACGAGGTCGGGCTGGGTAAGACCATCGAGGCTGGCCTCCTCCTCGCGCAGAAGTGGGCCGAGCGCAAGCGCCGCCTGCTCGTAATCCTTCCCGCTAACCTGCGCAAACAGTGGAGCCAGGAGCTGGAGGATAAGTTCTACCTGCCGTCGGTGATCCTAGAAGCCCGCAGCTTCAACGAGGCCATCCGCGCCGGTAACCTCAACCCGTTTCAGCAGGATGCGGTCGTGCTTTGTTCCTACCAGTTCGCGCGTTCCAAGGAGCCTTACGTTCGCCAGACCGCGTGGGACCTGGTGGTCATCGACGAGGCCCACCGGCTGCGCAACGTCTACAAGAACTCGAGCAAGATCGCGCTCTCCATCAAGCAGGCCGTCGCGTCCTTCCCAAAGGTCCTTCTTACCGCCACTCCTCTGCAGAACTCACTGCTGGAGCTCTACGGGCTGGTCAGCATCATCGACGATTACGCCTTTGGCGATCTGGAGAGCTATCGCACACGTTTTGCGCGGCTGTCCAACGAGGACAACTTCGCGGAACTCAAGGAACGGCTGGCGCCGATCTGCAAGCGCACGCTGCGCCGCCAGGTGCTGGAGTACGTGAAGTACACGAATCGCCACGCACTGGTTCAGGAGTTCGTCCCGACGCCGGAGGAGCAGCGGCTCTATGACCTCGTCTCCGCCTACCTTCAACGCGACGCCCTCTACGCCTTGCCCGCGAGCCAGCGCCAGCTCGTGACCCTGATCCTGCGCAAACTTCTGGCTTCGTCGACCTACGCCATCGCCGGTACGCTCGATGCCATGGTGCAGCGACTCCAGGCGGCGGCTTCGGCCGCAGAGGCGGTAGAGGCTCCGCCGGAGGGTCTGAGTGAAGACTGGGAGCAGCTCGACGAGCTTGCCGACGAGTGGGAAGGCGACGCCGACGGTGCCGCGCCCGCCGAGCGAGCGCGCCTCACGCCCGGGCAACTCGCGGAGCTCAAGCGCGAGATGGCCGAGCTGCGGGAGTTCTACGCGCTCGCCCGGTCGATCATCAAGAACTCCAAAGGAGAGGTCCTACTCACGGCGCTTCGGCGCGGCTTTGAGGCTGCGTCGAGGGCACAGGCCGCGCAAGGGACCCCGGCGCTCCAGCAGAAGGCCGTGATCTTCACCGAGTCCCGGCGCACGCAGACTTATCTCTTCGAGCTTCTCCAGCAAATGGAGTTTGCCGGGAAGGTGATGCTCTTCAACGGCACGAACAACGACCCGATGTCTAAAGCGATCTACCGGCGCTGGCTCGAACGCCACGCCGGCGCCGACCGCGTGAGCGGCTCGCCGAGCGCTGACATGCGCGCGGCGCTGATCGATTACTTCCGGGACGAGGCGGCAATCCTCATCGCCACCGACGCCGCTGCCGAGGGCATTAATCTCCAGTTCTGCAACCTGGTCGTGAATTACGATCTGCCCTGGAACCCGCAGCGCATCGAGCAACGGATCGGCCGCTGCCACCGCTACGGCCAGAAATTCGAGGTCGTGGTAGTGAACTTCCTCAACAAGACCAACGCCGCTGACCAGCGCGTGTACGAGCTGCTGGACCAGAAGTTTCGGCTGTTTAACGGGGTCTTCGGCGCGAGCGACGAGGTGCTCGGCGCGGTCGAAGCGGGCGTGGACTTCGAGAAGCGCATCGCGGCAATCTATCAGAAGTGCCGCACACTGGAACAGATCCAATTCGAGTTCGACCAGCTTCAACGAGAGCTCGAAGGGCAGATCGCCACTGGCCAGCGCGACGCGCGGGAGAAGCTGCTGGAGAACTTCGACCAAGAAGTGGTTGAAAAGGTGCGCATCCAGAGCCGCGACGTCCTCGATCGCTTCAACGAGCGCCTCTGGCGCCTCACCCGCTACCTGCTGCGCGACCACGCACACTTCCAGGACGACGGCTTCAGCTTCATGCTGCACCGCAACCCCTTCCCGGGCGAGACCATCCATCCCGGCCCCTATCAGATGGGCAAACGCGCGGACGACGCCAATACCTACCGCGTAGGGCATCCGCTCGCGCAGCGCGTGCTCGCGCTCGGCCGCGGCTTGAGCACGGTCCCGGCGGAGGTCATCTTCTGCTACGGCGTGAGCGGCAAGAAGATCGCCGTTCTCGAACCGCTGGGGGGCCAGATGGGCTGGCTCGCCTGCGCGCGCCTGACTGTAAGCGCGCTGGAAACCGAAGACCACCTTTTTTTCGCGGGCGCCACCGACGCGGGCGAGCCGCTAGCAGCCTGTCGGACTAAGGTTGAACGGTACAGCGGCGGCGCAGGTGCTGAGCGGGACCATCGTTGGTCGAACGGTCATTGATGCTGTAGGGACGGTGAAATGATGATGATCGGATCGATCCCT